>CALEMW010000101.1 GCA_937910695.1 uncultured bacterium | reverse complement strand
TGCGGTCAGGACGCCGGGAACGCTGGGGCCGTCGGGCTGGGCATGGACGATGCGCAGTGCATAGGTGCTCGCTCCGCCCGGCCCTGTGGATGGCTGGCCGCCGTTGACGAGGCTCAGAGATACGGCAAGGCGCCCGGATTCTGAGTGGATGCGATCCCACGTCCCCCCGGTGTTGTACCAGCCGAGGAGGTGGCTTCCGACGCTGGGGACGGCCGGGCCATGCAGCAGAGGATCGCCGCCGGCGCCGTCCGGGTTGGGCATGATGTCGCTCAGCGCTACGGGAACGGCAAGCTCGGTGTTGGTGAGCAACCCCCCGGCCACTGTCCCTCGCATCATGTCCCACGTGCCGCCGTTGTAGAACATCCCAAAGGCGCCGACTGCGGGAGGCGTTGGCGTGCCGGTCGTGTCTGCCAGCGCTGCGGCGGCGGGGAGTTCGGTGTCCGCGGTGACCGACCATGCTCCAGACTGCGTTGCGGCTACCGTGCCTGAGACAACCCCCGGGCTGGCCGCCGAAAAGAGCGCAGCCCCGGCCGCGTCCAGGCTCAGAGTGTGCAGCGGACGCAAGAGACCAGCTGCCACCGAGGAGATCGCATTCCCCGCCCCGTCCAGCGTCGCAGAGACCAACGCCCCCGAGCCGAGGCTTAGCGCCCGGACGGAAGCGGCGCCAGTCCAGCCGCCGATCTGCACGAGGCCACCGGCGATGCCGCCATCCGCGACGATTGGGGTCACGGTGCCCGCGGCGTCGGTCAGGGTGACCCAGAGGCTCCCGACCAGTGTACCTCTGAGCCTTGCGGCCTGGCCGGCGAGCACGGCAGGGAGGGTGGTCAGGGCCCGCGCTTCCGTGCCTCCGATCAGCGGGTCTGCGGTGGATGCTGCAGCGCCTTCGGCGACCACGCCCTCGGCGGTCACTGGGGCGGGGAAGCCGGCGGGGATCTGGACCGGCAGGGGATTCGCTGGGCCAATGGCGGTTCCCCCTGTGGCGTCAGGCAGGACAAGCACGGCGGCCGGGCGCATCCTCGTGTCGGCGCCGTCCGTGTCCCCGTCGATCTGGTAGACCGGCGACCCCGTGGGGTCGGACAGAACCCGTCCGTTGCTTTCTGGCGTCCCTCCCCATTGGGCGAGGGCGACCGATGGCACCAGCAAGCAAAACGCCACGACTATAAATCCGAGATTGCGCATTGAGTCCTCCGATTGCATGATAGCAGCGCAGGCGGGGTCGGGCTATGGCAGGGCCGCAGCCGTCAAGCTCTTGTCGTAAACGTCCAGCCCTAGCATGTCGATGTATGTACCGCCCGCGTCTCGCTGCATGTAAACGTTAAATGTCGTCAGGGTGTCCGGTCGGGCAGCAGCGAATGCGTGGGTCCACCGGGCGAACTGAATCCCGGCAGCAACCGCCCCGCTGTTGCTCGTGCTTGCATCCTCTGCGCAGTCGATGCGCACCGTCCCGCCGTTGTCGCTGCAGACCCTGACATGGACGACCTCGTCGACCATGGCCGCCCGGGGGTGGACGGTGAACGACAGCACATGGTCCCACGCCCCGGGCCCGGCGGCGGTCGCCCGCACCCGTCCGGGGGTCAGCGTCGGCTCCGCCCCTGCGCCGAGCTCGCCAGGCCATGCCGCCGAGACGTGGCGTTTGCCGAGTCGGCCGATAAGGTAGTGCTGCTCCTCGATGATGGCCTGGGCGTGGCCGTCGTAGTGCGGCAGCCCTGGGTCGAGGGTCAACTCTGCGTCGAGGTCGGGCCAGGAGCCGACAGCAGGAAGCGCAACAGCCATCACATGCCTCCGCGGTAGCCATAGGCGATCACGCCGTACAGCCACGCCTTCGGCGCTCCGAGATTGAGAGCGTCGGCATAGCCGGTGATTCGCATAATGCGCCGGTCAGCGGGCAGTGCGGGGTCAATGGCATGGTCCACCCACGCGCTGCGCACAAGATGGTAGCCCTGCCCGCTCGCCTGCGGCCAGTCCAGCCGCCGAAGCCTGCCGAGGAGATCCTGCCCCGGCGGAGGCTCCAGCGAGATCCGCTGCTCGGTGATTGGTCCGGCCGCGGCGTTGGCGCCGGCCGAGTCCTCGGTGCGCACGCGCCAGGAGACGGTCAGGTCGGCGAAGCCATCCCGCGCATTGGTCGCCCAGACGCAGGCCACGCGATAGGACACCTCCATGTCGAAAGCGTCAAAAGGCATGTACGGGGCGAGATCCGTCTCGAAGGCGGAGCCCGACGGCAATCCAGCGATTGGCAGCAGATGGCCGTGGAAGCCCGCAGCGAGGCGCAGCCGGCAGTCCCCGTAGTGCTGGGCGTTGGTTGCCGCCGCATACCAGAACTGCGACGTGAAGTGGCCACGGGTCAGCGCCAGATTGTTGGGCAGGTGCTGGTATGGTCGTCTCGTATTGGCCATTAGACCACCGACGCCAGCGAGCCGGAGAGTGGTCGCTCGCGAAGCTCGAGGCTATACAGGTCAGCGTAGAACTGCGTCACGATGTAGTACCCAAGGTTGTTGCCTGGGGTGAGGTGGCCGATCCAGTCGGCCTCGTGCATCTGCGGCGACAGGTGCGCCACGTTGTTGACGGTCCCGGGCGATGCGCTCGAGGAAATGCCGACCACGTCGTACCAGGGCGAAATCTGCGGCGAGCCAGCGCCGGCCACGCCGTCCGTCAGGCAGATCGACGCGCACGGGGGCAGCGCCCCGGCCCACCCGGCGAAGGCGCCCGATCCCACGGCGACGATCTGGTCTCTGCTGTAGGTGGCGACCAGGCCGTTGTTGGTCGTCCCGCCCGCATCCTGGTTGGCCATCATCGCCAGCCCGATCGTGACCGACCCCTGCAACCCGCGCACGTCCACCGAGATCGGGCCGATGTCCTGCACTCCACCGGCCCCGCCGAGGATAGCCACGACACTGGACGATCCCGGGTCGAAGCCGCGGAATGGCTGGCGGCTGTTCATCCCGAGGACGTAGCCGACAGCCCACAACTCGGCCCCTGCCGGCACGTCGGCCTTGACGAACCAGTCCACTGTCTGCGTCTGCGGCGTGAGCATCCACGGCCACTCTGCGACGACGATCCCGGCGAGTTCGCAGACGCGCGGCGGGGCCGCCAGAGGGAAAGGCAGGGTGAGCGCTCGGCGGAGGTTCGAGTGGTTCCATCGGTCGTTTTCGGCAATGGTCGTACCGACGAAGCTATTGGTCGATGCGCCGGACGCCGAAACGTAGACGTCGGCGTCGAGGCAGATCGGCGAAGTCGGGATGGTCAGGATTGGCGACGCAGCGGGCATTGACTGCTCCGATGTGCGTTGTTATGCTTCCATGGTCAGGAGGAAGCCATGCGCACCACGATCGTCGCCCTTTTCGCACTCGTCTCGATCGCAGCCTGCGACGATGCCCGCCGGACCATCTACGCTCCGAGCGAGGGCTCTGTCGATGCGGCAGAGGGCGAAGGTGAGGGCGAGGGCGAGCCGGAGGTTGTTGGCTGCTACTGGCGGGTCCGGGTCTGCGGCGATCCACCCACCGGCTGCTGGACGGCTTCGCTCTGGACCGACTGCCCGCCCGATGGCGCTGGGGCCTGGCAGTGCATGACGCCAATCCAGGCCGCCGGCGAGACGAAGCGCCACACCTACGACGTGCTGCCCGAGGTGCTGCACCTCGGAGATCCGTCCTACTACGGCATGGACCCCTATCCGGACTGCAAGCCCGTTACCGTGGCCGTCCAGCCCGCCTAGAGCCCGCCGTACACGATCGCCCCGTCCCCGTTCGGCAGCTGCCCCGTCGCATCGTCCGCCTGCACCGCATGCTCTCGCATTCCCGTCGTCCATGCTGCGGCCGGCGTCGCTCCGCCTGCGTAGTGAGCAAAGACGAGGTGCTGCCCCGCAGCGATCGCCACGGGCGCACCGAGCAGGGTGAACCCGCCCGAGACGGCGATCGTGTTGGGCGCTCCGGCCTCGATGCTGGTGACATTCTGCACGGCGTCGCAGAGCACGTCCCCTCGGGCACTGACCAGCATCAGCCAGTCAGGCACGGCGAATCCGAGCACGTCCCGGGCGGGCACGCCTGATGCTCCACTGGCCTTAGTGAACTCGTTAGCCTCGACGGTGAACGTCAGGGTTCCGAGGTCCCAAGAGACGATCTTCGCCGCCGGGGCCCAAAGAGCAACGGCTGGCTCGTCGAGCAGGATGCAGGCCAACTCGATTCGGTTTTCCGCCCAGACCAGCCGGCGAGACAGGACTGCGGCCGGGTGCTGCACTATGCCTCGGGTTCCGGTGTTCGGGTTCGGCAGCAGGCTGTTGGTCAGCAGCAGCCCATCGGTGACGGCGATCCGCAGGTTGTCCATGTGGACCGAAACGGTGACGATCGGCCGGGGGGCAATGAACCAGCGGGCAAACGAGATCGCCATCGAGCGGATGACGTACTCGGCATCGCTCGTGACCTCCATGCCCTCGATCTCGCGCTTGACCTCGGAGTCCTCATCGAACCGCTCGATCGCCTGCGGGTGGCGGTAGACCAGGATGCGCCGCGGCTTGCCGCTGGCGAAGTCGAAATCATAGCTCCATGTCTGGCGGGCCAGCGTTGTCTCGAGCGCCCCCTCCATGCTGACGCCGGGGCCAGAAGGCGTCTCGACGGTGTCGTCTTCGCCAATCTCCGGCCACGAGTCGGACGGGTAAATCTCCCGCAGCGCTCCCACTGCGATCTGGCTGCCCTCGTTGGGGTGGAGAAAGAAGCCGAGCGGGCCGAGCAGCTGGTCCTCGCAGTATTGCCGCACCCGAAACGGCTTGCCGTCCCATCCGAAGGCCACGAACGGGAAACGCAGCGAGAGCGTTGCCTCGGCGATATCGATGAAGCTCTGCACGTCCATGTCAGCCAGAGGAATGGCGCAGCCCCACTTTGCCGGCAGCACGTCCCAATCGCCGCTGGTTCCTGTGCCCGTGCTTGTCGCCAGGGCAAGAGCAATGTCTGCCGGGTGGACGAATGGCACGCTGGCGCCGTCGATGAAGTAGCACTTATCCGTCCCGCCCGGCGCCGGGTGCGTCAGCAGGACATCCCAAAACGGGAAGGTCTCCTCTTCGCCGATCTGTTCCGGGATCTTCGTCCCCATCAGGCCATAGGCTGTCGCAGTGAACTGCCCGCTGGCCTCCTCATATTCGCACTCGATGATCTGGTCGCCGAGTCGAGCATGGAAGGTCTGCACGCCGAGAGCGGAAAGGTAGCCCGGGTCGGCCGGCTGGCCATCGCCCGCGGGCCGCTCGACCACGAAGGGGATGCGCTTGCCGGACCGCATCCATGCGGTGTTGGTGTAGTCGAGGCGGGCCGTGCCTCGGTACTGCTCCCGGCCGATCGTCCGGTCAAGCTGGCCCAGGGCGCTCTTGCAGTCGAAGGTGAACTCGTTGATGCTCGGCATCGACCACTCGGAGATCGCCCCACGCCAGACCATGACGGCCTCGCCGTGGTCGTTGGCGATCCCGCTGGACCCCGTGCCCACGGCCGACAGCGGGTGCCCGGTCGATGCGTCGTAGAGGTTGACCCAGAGCCGGATCTCCCTGCCTTTGATGTACTGCGGCCGGCTGTAGAGCTTGCCCTCGCCGAGCGGGTAGAGCGGATGCGCAGGGGTCGTCGTGTTGTACTGCCCACGCAGAGCGTCCACTTCAAGCAGCCCGGCACGGATCGCTGTGACGATCACGGTCTCCCTGCCGATCCAGAGCGCATCGCCCACCGACAGGCCGGAGACGGTGTCCACGTTCATTGTGGTTGTGTCGCCGACGGCAGCGGAGGCCATGCCCGTGGTCAGGGCGTAGGTGCTGGCCGGTGCGTGAGGGGCGAGGATGTCGGTGAAGAGGTCATCGCCCCATCCGTGGGCGCCGCCCCCTGCGACGTTGCGGACGGCCCCATCGACGACTGTGAACGAGAAGCCGTCCAGGTCGGTGCGCCCAGCCTTCAGGTCAACGCGCACCTCGACGACGTCGTCCGGCATCTGGAGCAGGTCAACGTAGGGGTCGCAATCAGCGGCGGTCGCTCCGGCGTCCACGGGGTGCTCGGTGGCGATGCGGTACGCCCGGCGCAGTCCGGCCGATGTGGCCCCTGTGCGCCGACCGATGCCCTCGATCTCGACCCACGCCCACCACGATCCGCCCTCGCGCAGCAGGGCATAGTCAAACGTCCCTGCGCTCATGGATCACCCCACATAGGATTTCATCGGGATGCGGGCGGTGTACCGCTCGAGCGTCACCGGGATGATCTGGACGCAGGCTGGCGAGTCCATCGACTCTTTCCATTCCTGCTCGGCGATCTGCACGGTTGCGTAGGTCCCGGGAACGGCGATGTTCGGGGCGAACTCGAAGCGGGTCCCGTCGCCAGCAAGCACCCAGAAGCGCTCGAACGCCTCGCCGACCAGCGTCTCCCTGTCGAGGAACACCCTCGACGGCGGCAAGAGATCAACGGTGATCTCTTTGCGCTGGCGCTTCGGGCCCCATCGGGCGGTGCGCTCCCTGTCGGACATGGCCGTCGCAACGGCCGCCCGGTACTTCGGTGTGGCGTTGGTGCCGTCGAGAGAGATTAGCGGGTAGGGCGTCCAGGCGTAGAGCACGAGGTGGTCGCTCAGGACGACATAAGGCACCAAGGCATCGCCCTTGTTGGCTGCCAGGAAGCCGAAGATCGTGCTGTCCGCAGTGGTCGTGCCGGCTGCCCAGTTGAGCGAGAAGGCCACGGTGCAGGAGACGATGATCCCGAGGTCGATCCCGAGCGATCCAGCGTAAACCCCGCCGCCGGTGTTCGTATTGAGAGCAGCAAACAGCGCGGTCTTGAGGTCTGCGGCAGTCCCGTCCCCTCGCCAGAAGTAGGTTCCGGCGGCGATCGTCACATCCTCGGTGGTTGCGCCCGTGGTGATGTTGATCGTGTTGTTGCTGGCCGTCAGGACGACGGGCAGTGCAAAGCGTGGCGACGTTCCCCCGGGCATCAGCCTTGCCTCCCTGTCCGGGTCATCCCGTCCCTGTCGCTGCGCTGCATGCTGCGGTCAACGTAGCGGCCAAGCTCCCGCTCGCGGACAATCGAGCCGGCCACGCTCAGGTTAACGATCGTCGTCTCGGGCATCATGTCCCACTCGACCACGGCGACAGGCATGGGGTTCTGTCGGGAGTACCTTTCGGCGGACGCTCGGGCCCTTCGGCTGTCCGTCATCTGCTCGCCCGTACCTATGCGCTCAAGCGCCGTTCCGCCGATCTGCATTGCGGCGCCGATGGCCGCGCCATAGGCTCCACCATATTGCGAGACCACTTGCCCTGTCGACTGAAGCAGCTTCCCAAACATCTGCTTCATGTTTTCGTCGGCCATGATTGAGTTGATCGCCAGCGTGCCGAGGGCATTGGCAGCATTGATCCCCTGGATCGCCATCTGCTCCTGCGCCCTGCTTGCAGCCTCGGCGGACCGGGCCATTTCTCCCGCAGCATCTCTTTGCGCTCGCTCGTATTCCTGCTGTGCCTTCGCCTGCTTCGCGGCGAACTCGTCCTGTTGCTTCTGGTACTCCCGGCCGGCGGCGTTGACCTCGCCC
>CALEMW010000100.1 GCA_937910695.1 uncultured bacterium | reverse complement strand
CGGCTTGAATGTCTGTATAGTCTCCACTTCCGTTCAATTGGACGGTCCAAGTGCGAGCCTGCACACAAGCGGAAAACAACAGGAGGGACAAAACGACCAGGATAGTTCGATGGACATTCATTTCAGCAGCACCAATCTCTGATTTAGAGTCACATCTGCACTAGCCAGCATTGCGATGTAGACTCCACTGGCGACCTGCGCGCCCTCGTCGTTCTTTCCCAACCAAACCGCTTCGTGTGCGCCGGATTGCAGGAAGTCGCTCACAAGGGTTCTGACGAGCTGGCCGCGGGCATTGTACACGATCAGCTTGGTTTGCCCTGCTTTGGCGAGAGTGAACGCAAGCTTCGTGCTCGGATTGAACGGGTTAGGGCTGGGCGGTCCCAGTGCAGTTACGAAGACAGGGATCTCCTGCCGTTGGAAGAGGATGCTCTCGGCACCTGTTTTTGATGTGGCCGGGATAGTCTCGTACGCCACATGCACGTTGCCTCCAACCGGAATCCACAGCTCGCCGTCCGGGCTCATGTATGTCGCCGTGCCTTGGTCATCGATCCAGTAGCCGAGTCCTGGGCCTGCGCCAGCGTGAGCGATCGCATCGAAGGCCGGCAGTTGAAACACGACGAAAAGAACACCAACATCGTTGAGGACTGGTGCTCCGGCGGTAAGGTCCGACCAGCCGAGATGGTTCCCTGCGACATCGGATCCCAGGATTAGCGTCGTCGAAAGGTCCGGTTCTCCGTTTCCCGTTGCCGCCGCCAAGAGCACCACCGGATAGAGTGTACTACCGTCGTTATTATACCATCGGATCCCGGCGATCGGGATACTGTCGGGCAACTCTACTTTCATTGCGACGAAGCTCACCTCGTCTGTCGGCGCCAGGCTGAGGATCCCGGTCGGACTCTGATCTGCAGCCATGGCCCAGGAGGTCAGAAGCAGCAATGAAAATATGATGGACTTGATGTTCATGATATCACTCCCCGATTTGAATATTGTCGAGACAAGTACGGACAGTCAGATTCGCAGTATCCGTCGTGAATTGACCAGCAAGAGTGCTGCATGTCGCAGAGGCGTTATAGCCGCACCGTGGAATGCAGTCTCCGCGCCAGACGAATCTGTGTCCGTATGTTCCGTCCGCATTCATCCAGACATCGTAATCGGCAGGTTCGTCTGTGGGAGCCAGTGTCGAAGGAAAGACGTCACAGCCGCTGCCGGATCTATTGGTCAAATGGATCCTTGTCTGTGCTGGATCGACAGCGTCGTGCGTCGACCATTCGAAAACTAGGTTAAGCTTGAAGTTCGGTATCCCCTCGTAGGTTGCCGTAAACGAGTTGGCCAGGTAGGTTGGGGGAGTATCGTCCACTACGGTCACCACGGCACCGAGTTCAGGTGTGAACGGCGTGGCTGTCCCGTCCGTCCAGATGATCTCGGCGGAAACAATGCGTTTATCCGGACCGACACCGATTCGGACCACTCCTCCGGTACCGCTGCCAAGGCCCCACTCGGGTGAGACAACATGATGAATCGTTTCGGTGTTGAAGTTCAGCACGATCTCAGCGCCGATTCCCGAGATGTTCGTACCTCCATCACCAACGAGTCGAATGCCGTACCAGCGTGCCAGAGGTTCGTCGCCCCCGGCGAGGTTTCGGTTCTGGAAAAAGAACACGCCTCCTTGTGCGGCAGTATCGCCGAGATAGAGATCGGGGTCTCCATCGCCGGAGACATCGGCGGCCTGGGCGGTCAGGTGCGGGCCGGGCACAGCCAGGCCCACTTCGTCGGTCACGTCGATGAAGCTGAAGCCTGGTCCGGGGTTGAAGGCGCTGAGCATGCGCGCAGTCGAGTCCGCCGTGTGGGCAAGGGTCAAGACATCGTGATGCCCGTCGAGATCGTGATCGGTCACGAGAGCTGCGGAAGCATGCAGATCCGGGCCGGTCACGACGGGAACGTCGTTTCCGAACACGCCCCAGGTCATACCGTGGCGATAAGTCACGCCTGTTTCCGTTGCGAGCAGGATATCAGGGTAGGGGTCTGCATTGATGGTTCTTACTGTTGCGCTGTTGAGGCCAGCGGGGGGGGGAGTGACGAACCGGCCTGCGAAATCCTCGACGAATCCTTCACCCTGCTGGTTCATCCACAATCGCGAGAGGCCTGAGTTCGACGAATCCCAGGCCAGCAGGTCAGGCCAACGATCCTGATCGACGTACGCCCATGATGCGGACAGTGTGCATCCGTCACCGCCTGTCGCACCTGATAGGATGTCCGAGACATCGACGAACCCCTCACCGCACCAGGTGCGGTTTTCCAGCAAGACGTCGGGCAGGCCGGTTAGCGCTTCCTTGTTTTCGAGAGGGTCGGCCGTCGGCGCAAGCCCTCGACCGACGAAGAGGTCGACGTAACCGTCGCGGTTGTAGTCGCACCAGGCGGCGGTCCAACTGTTCGAGAGTAGGGCGGTGAGGCCGTAGAGGTCGGTGACGTCTTCGAAAGTTACGACTGTGCCGTTATTACCTTCATTATTCAGTAGTTTGGGTGTCGAGGCATGGGCAACGAAGAGGTCGACCAAGCCGTCATTGTCGAAGTCGGCAAAGGATGCTCCTCGATACCCAGAATCGGACATGTAGTCGAATGCATCACTGGATACATCTATATAATCAGGGTTACCTTCGTCTCCAGGAGCCACGCTCAACAGCTCTCCTTGATTGAGGAATAACCGTGGCCGGAACTCCTGGATTGTTACAAAGAGATCATCCCTCAGGCCATCATAGTACGGATCCCCCACAGGATCCGCATCGTAATCAAACGTCAGACTCGCATACGGCGTCCCTGGATAGGCCAACCCAGTGCCTTGATCGAAAACCACCATCGACTTGTCTTCATATCGAGCCAAGGATTCGATCGACTCGACGGGCTGGATGCTGGTTCGGAACAACTCCTGGCCATGAGTCCCGACAGCCATTCTCGTAGGATCATCGGGTGCGATGGCCAAGCAGGATGGTCCGCGGTTCGGGAGCGTCTGGTTGCCGCTGATGCCGGTCACTGGCTGCCAGTTCTCCTCGCCGGTCAGGACCCAGACTCCGTTGGAGGGGTGCATGGCCGATACTTCTACGGCGGCGTAAACCACTTGAAGGTTATCGGGATCAACGATCAAGTCGTTGATATCCGTCATCCTCTGGGCTGTTTCATAGGGGGAACTGTCGGTCCAGTCATTCGAAGATCCCGAAAGGTGGAACGGATGGGTGCCGATCCCGAAGGAATCGTAATTGTTGTTGGCCAGGATCTCCCAACGGTCCCTTGCGGGTGGCTCCGTCGAGTTGAATGGGCCGTAAAGACGGAGAACGGTGCCGGGAATGACATCACTTGAACTCTCTTCACCGGATGTGCCGGCGTAGAGAACCGCGCCGTTCGGATCCGTTGCCAGCACGTAGGGCCGGCGAGCGGCTCGTCCCAAGATATCTCCGCCCACGATACCTGCAAGCCACTCTTGTGGCGGATCAATGGGAAGTTCCAAGGGATCTGTCGCAGCATCAAGATCTATGCAGTATATGCCCCCAGTAGTGCCCAATGTCTGAGTGTCGACATCGGCGAGAATGAGCTTGCGCGCGCCTGGCAGAATAAGGAGATCCATGTATCTCCGTTTTTGCATGCCGAATAGCTGGTGCCATGTCCAGATGCCCGGTGCTCCTGTCGGGATGCCCATCAGCACAGTCGATTCATACTTGTCGCCACTCACGCCTGTGGGATCAGTTGCGATGGCGTAGACCCGACCGTCGATGGGATCGATCGTGAAGTACTGGATGTAGTGAGGCGGAATATCTGTAAATGCATTCCAGTGTTCGATCTGTGACCATTCAGGAGAGGGAGTAGAAGATGAATACCTGGCAATCATCGAGGTGACGTTCGTCAGAGTTGCATCTGGCGTAGTTTCGATTACTGCATAGAGGTCGTTCAGATAGCTTTCGATCTTGCTGGAGTTGAAGTTCTGATGTGGGAATAGCTTCTTGTAGATGTTGCTGTTAGGGCCGTTGTTCAACCATACTCCCCAGTCACGGCAAGCGATCGCGAGACTCCCATCATTGAGGTGAGCAAGATCAGCCACGGACATCTCATTACAGCCGCTGCCCTCCCATCCAGATAATTCCGAACCAGTGCAGTAGAATTGCGACCAGGTAACCCCTCCGTTGGTGCTGAGGAGAGGGAATGCATACATCCAGGCCAGCAAAGTCTGGTCATTGTGTGGACTGAATCCGAATTCAACTGTCGGTGTGATTGCGGGGCAACCCGTACCCCATTCGGGTGGATCGTCATCACCGACCCAGCCAAAATCATCTCCATTCATCGTAGTCTCGTGATCTGGGTTGGCATCCAGGGGAAGGGTATTCATTGTTCCCCAAGTCGTGAAGCGAATCATGTTGTGCCATACGACAGTTTCCGGGCCTTGTGTGGAGTTGAGTACTGCGCTCAGGTAGCCACCGCCGAGAGCCGGACCGTTGCTATCCCGGCTGCCGATAATGATATTCGTTGATCCGCCTGGGTTCGAGCGTACGGCAAGCGTCGTCAGATCGATGACATAGCCATTCCCAGGGTGAGCAGGATCGATATACTTCAAGTAGGATTCCCATGACATCAATGACGTTCCAACTACGATGTTCGAGTCGACATCTCCAAGAAATGTCGGTGGAGTGCTCTCCATGATATCAGCGACATAGACACCCGGTGTTTCACTCTCTCCTGTCCCTCGGTAGTTCAGAATGAATAGGCGCCCCGAGTCGTCGAATGCGACGCCCCAACTGTTTCCGGACCAGAGATGAGGAGGAGGAGTCATCTTTTCGGCAGAAGTTAGCTCTATGAGCTCGGGTGTTCCGTCATCCTGAAGATCCCAGACGCCACTCGGTGTGGCGAATGCTACGTGGTGAGTGCCGTATTCATCAGTGTAACTGGAAAGTCCCCGGATAGGGCCCAAGCCATCGGTATCGGTCACATAAGTCCATCCTCCAGGTAATGCCAAATCGTAGCGCCAAAGAGAATACTGGCTTTGGGGACCGTCGAGTACGTAATGGTAATTATCCGTTGGAATCAGAGTGTAGAATGTGTTTGGATTTTTCTCGTCGAAACGGGCTTGGCCGGCACCGGCGTACAGATACCGACTCCCATCGTAAGCCAGCGCCGAAAACTGGATCATCCGTTTGCTGAAACCGCCGGTTTCGTTCGAAGTGTAGCCATAGCCATGGGTCGTAGGTGGAGTCATCAGATTCCATTGGCTGCCCACCCTGCAATAGATCCCCCCTCTGGTTGCAGCGAACAGATGAGGGGCGCCGAGAGGAACATCCGAAGCTCGAACTGAAAGTAGATCCTCCACATACATGGAGTCGCCGCCGTGGTAGTTTTCGAGGCCTACTGTATCGAACTGCCAGGAGTTATCCAGAATGGAATATTTGGAGATTCCGAACGTGTCCCCACCGACATAGATCGTCGATGGATCATCAGCATCGAAAGCCAAGGCGTGAATCTGACCGGCAACGCTCGGGCCGGTTCCGACAGCAACGCTACCAATTGATGATTCGGCAACGAACAACATGAAAAACGTTGTGATGATGCAACGTGAGAATTGATGACAGGGGGGGGGGTAAATTCAGCATATCATGACCACCTTGATGATATTGTTGATAAATTCGGGACTCTACGAGTGAATATCATCGAACGTCGTGTGTCAATAACGGAAGTGCAATCAGCGAGTTGTAGTTCATCACACTTGAGTGCCTGAACATTCTGCCAAAAGTTCGATCGTTGACAGGGAATGCCCCATCAACCACTGTTCGGAGGCACCTCCGACCCCGGGAGACCCCGTTTTGGCCTCATACACCATGACCCATCTCAAGCAGCTCGAGCAGGAATCCATCCACGTCATGCGCGAGGTGGTCGCCGAGTTCAAGAACCCCGTCATGCTCTACTCGGTGGGCAAGGACTCGGCGGTGATGCTGCGCCTGGCCCAGAAGGCGTTCCATCCCGGCAAATTCCCCTTTCCGCTGATGCACGTGGACACGGGCTACAAATTCCCGGAGATGTACGAGTTCCGCGACCGCATGGTCGAGCAGATCGGCGCCCGGCTGCTCGTCGAGTCCAACGAGGAGTGGATCGCCAAGAAGGCCCACCCCTCGACCCTCGGCAACGACAAATGCTGTCAGATGCTCAAGACCCGCGGCCTGCTCGACGCCCTGACCAAGCACGGCTTCGACGCGGCCTTCGGCGGCGCCCGCCGCGACGAGGAGAAGTCGCGGGCCAAGGAGCGCTTCTTCTCCGTGCGCGACGAGTTCGGCCAGTGGGACCCCAAGAACCAGCGGCCCGAGCTGTGGAGCCTCTACAACGCCGAGCTCAACGAGGGTGAGAGCGTGCGGGTGTTCCCCCTGAGCAACTGGACCGAACTCGACGTCTGGCAGTACATCAAGCTCGAGAGCATCCCCCTGGTGCCCCTGTACTTCGCGCAACCGCGGCGCACCATCGAGATGAACGGCATCATCGTGCCTGCCGATCACCTTGCGACCGTCGATCCCGCCGGCAAGCTCGGCTTAACCGAAGCCGACGTTGTCGTGCGCAGCTGCCGCTTCCGTAGCCTCGGCTGCATTCCGTGCACCGGAGCCATCGAGTCCGACGCCACGGACATCGACGGTATCATCCGCGAGGTCGTCGACGCCCGACGGTCCGAACGCGAGAACCGCATCATCGACCTGACGAGCGACTCGTCCATGGAGCAGAAGAAGCGCGAGGGGTACTTCTAGTGGACATGACCGACTACGAGAACAAGAGCCTCCTGCGCTTTACCACCAGCGGCAGCGTGGACGACGGCAAGTCGACCCTCATCGGGCGGCTGCTGTACGAGACCAACTGCATCTTCGAGGACCAGTACGCCGCGGTGGCCAAGACGTCCGCGAAGCGCGGCGACGAGCGCGTCGACCTGGCGCTGCTGCTCGACGGCCTGGCTGCCGAACGCGAGCAGGGCATCACCATCGATGTGGCCTACCGCTACTTCACCACCGCCAAGCGCAAGTTCATCATCGCCGACACGCCGGGCCACGAGCAGTACACCCGCAACATGGTCACCGGAGCGTCGACCAGCGAGCTGGCCATCATCCTGATCGACGCCCGCCATGGCGTGATGACCCAGTCCAAGCGCCACGGTTTCCTGATTTCCCTGCTGCAGATCCCACATCTCGTAGTCGCGGTCAACAAGATGGACCTCGTGGGCTACGACCAGGCCGTCTACGACGCCATCGTGCGGGACTACGAGGAGTTCTCCCAGAAACTCGACATCCACGACATCACGTTCATCCCCATCTCGGCCCTCGACGGCGACAACGTCACCACCCGCAGCGCCAACACGCCGTGGTACGACGGCCACACGCTGCTGCACATGCTCGAGAACGTGCACGTGGCGGCCGACAAGAACTTCGTGGACTTCCGTTTCCCGGTGCAGAACGTGCTGCGGCCCGATCTGGACTTCCGCGGCTTCAGCGGTACGGTCGTTTCGGGTACGGTGAAGGTCGGCGAGACCATCGCGGCCCTGCCGTCGGGCAAGACCTCGCAGATCAAGAGCATCGTGACCTACGACGGCGAGCAGCAGGACGCCCACGCCGGCCAGGCCGTCACCCTGACCCTCGCCGACGAGATCGACATCAGCCGCGGCGACATGATCGTGCGCGAGCACAACCTGCCCCATGTGGCCAACGAGTTCGACGCCATGCTCTGCTGGATGGACGAGACGACGATGGACCGCCGCACCGCCTACGTGCTCAAGCACACGACCCAGAAGGTCAAGGCCCACATCCGCGACATCCAGTACAAGATCGACGTCAACACCATGCATCGCGAAGACAGCGATGGCTTCGAACTCAACGAGATCGGCCGGGTGTCCATCAAGACCTCGCGCCCGATCTTCTTCGACGCCTATCAGCGCAACCGCGGCACCGGCAGCTTCATCCTCATCGATCCGGTGACCAACCGCACCGTTGCCGCGGGCATGATCCGCGGGCGAACGCAGAGCGTGAAGGACGTCACGCAGACCAAGCACGCCGAGTCCCACCGTTCCACGAACGTGAGCTGGGAGGCCGGGTCGATCACCGCCGCCGACTGGGAGGCCCGCAACGGCCACAAGGGCGCCGTGATCTGGTGCACGGGATACTCGGGCGCGGGCAAGACCACCGTGGCCAACGGCGTGGTCCGCCGCCTGTTCGACGAGGGCCGTCAGGTCATGATGCTCGACGGCGACAACGTGCGTCACGGATTGTGTGGAGATCTCGGCTTCGGCGATCAGGACCGCAGCGAGAACATCCGCCGCGTGGGCGAGGCCGCCAAGCTCTTCTACGAGCAGGGCAACATCGTGATCTGCACCTTCATTTCGCCCTTCCGCGACGACCGCGACTTCGTGCGTTCCATCCTGCCGGACGGAGCCTTCTGCGAGGTGTTCGTGAAGTGCGACCTCAGCGTTTGCAAGCGCCGCGATCCGAAGGGCCTGTACAAGAAGGCCGAGGCGGGGGAGATCAAGGACTTCACCGGCATCGATTCTCCTTACGAGGAGCCTGAGAAAGCCGAGATCGTCATCGAGACCGACCTCGAGAGCGTGGAGTCGGTGGTTGAACGGGTCCATGGGTTCCTGGCAGAGAACGGAATCATCTGATCCGGTCCGGATTGCCCCCAACGCAGGCAAGGTGTATTCTGCTCGGGCCTCGTCCCCAACCCGAGAAGGAGCCCCGATGCGTTCCGTTCTGGCCCTGGCCCTGATGATGACCGCCGCGGTGACCTGCTCGTCCGAATCGCCGGACCACACCGCCGACGCCCTGATGTCCGACCTCGCCGTCGCCGTCACGCCGGACCATCCCCGCGAGTTCATCCTCACCGACAAGGGCGCCGCCCACCTTTCGGGGGAGGCCGTGGGTCCGGCCACCCGCAGCTACCACGGCTTCTTCGTGGCCATGCACGAACTGCTCGACGGCTGGTCGCTGTGCCTCGAGGACGGCACGGTCCTCGAACCCGAAACGGCCCTGCGCGCAGATGTGCGTCCCGACCGAATCGAACGCCTGTACACCGCGACCGACGGCTCCGAAATCCGGGAGACCATCACCCTCCTTGATCGCGCCGACGGCTTCCACCTGCGCTACGATGGCCTGCCCGGCGGCGCCTTCGCCTTCGCACCGCGCGTCGATATGCGGTTTTTGTGGAAGGTCGTCAAACCCGACTACGAGGTGCAGTGGACCGACGGCGTCCTCTGCGTCGCCCGCCGCGACCGCCTGGACCGCGCCGACGGTGAACGCCACCCGCCCTGGCTCGCGATCCTCGTCACCGGCGTCGACGACTTCACATCCACCGGCGTCTATGCCCAACGCACCTACCCCAAGGGCGCCGCCCGCACCGCCATGGAACGCGCCACGCCGTTCGTGCCCGGTGAGATTTCCGGCCGCATTCCGCCTCGGGCCCGCGAAGCCGCCGTCGAAGTCCTGATCTGCGGCGGCGACTCCGCTGCGGACGCCGCCGCCCGCGCTCACGAACTCCTGGCCACCTGCGATGAGCGCGCCACCTCTCGACGCGCCCGCCTCGCCGCCGTCGCGGATCCCGCCTGGGCCTCGACCGGCTTCGAGGACCACGACCGCGCCCTGGCCTGGGCCCGCGTCTCGCTGGACAACTTGGTGATGGAGCAGCGCGGCCTGGGCGTCTACGCCGGCTTCTATTGGTTCACCACCTACTGGGGCCGCGACAGCTTCATCGTGCTGCCGGGGGCCCTGGCCGCAGGCATGGAGTTCGACACCGCCAAGGAGATCCTCCGCTCCTTCGCGACCTACCAGGATCGCAACCCGGGCAGCGAGCGTTTCGGCCGCGTACCCAATTTCGTGACCGTCGAGCAGGTGCAGTACGCCAGCATCGACGGCACCTGGTGGTGGGTCCGCGCCCTCGACGAATACTGGAAGCGATCGGGCGACCACGAATTCGCCCGCGAGATGATGCCCGTGGTGCTGCGGGCCTGCGAGGGCGCCCTGGCCCACGCTGTCGACGAAGAGGGGTTCCTGAGTCACGGCGACGGCGAAACCTGGATGGACGGCGGCGGCGAGGCTCATCCCTACTCGCCCCGCGGCAACCGTTCGGTCGAAGCCCAAGCCCTGTTCCACCGCGGTCTGGGCGTGGCCGTGAAGCTCACCGACCGCTTCGACGGCGAGGCCCACGGTCTGAAGGGCGGGGACTTGTCGCAACGCTACACCCTGGCCCGCCGCAAGCTCTGGAACGCGTTCCAGAACCGATTCACGGGCGACGGCCGCATCGCCGACCACCTGAACCGTGACGGCTCCCGCGACCTCCAGCACCGCCCTAACGGCCTGCTGGCGGTGATGGTTTCGCCCGACCTGTTCAATGAGGACCAGCGACGGCAAATCGTCGCGGAGAACCGGGTGCACACCGTCCGCCCCTGGGGCGTCCGCTCCTTGGATGACGCCGATCCCGACTACCACCCTCGCCACCTATGGCTCGACCGCTACTACTACGACGAGGCCTACCACAACGGCGACGTCTGGCTGTGGCTTTCAGGAGCCTGGGTCTCGGCCCTGGACGATGCCCGCGAGGGCTACCAGCAGACCGACATGCTGCTGACCGAGGCCCTCGCCGAAGGAGCGGTGGGCACCATCCAGGAAATCCGTGACGGCGACCCTGCCGCGACCAACGACGAGTTCGGCGGCGCCACCAGCCAGGCCTGGAGCTTGAGCGAACTGCTGCGGACGGTGGCCGAAGATTATGCGGGGATCAGAGTGGATCTGAGCGTGGAGCCGCCGCGGGTCGAGGTGAATCCTCAGGTACCGGCCCAGTGGCCCGAGCTGGCGGTGACCCAGCGGGTGGGGGAGTACCTGCTCCGCGTGCGGGCCCATCCGGATGGTCGGGGGCTCATCGTGGACGGCATCCCGAAAGAATGGCTGATCGACAGCGTCAGGCCGTGAGCGCGGCTCCCGTTGCGAGGTCGAACAGGTGGATGTCGTCGCGGCGCAGGGTCAGGTGGACCTGATCGTCGACGGCCGCTTCGATCATTCCGGGTGCCCGGACCGTCACCGGGGTTTCACCGATCTCGGTATACAGCAGGGTTTCATTGCCCAACGGCTCGAGGACCTGCACCGGAGCTGCGAAGCCCCCGGTCGAGACGAGGTCCACGTGCTCAGGACGGAATCCCAACACTGCCGGCTCGTCATGCCGCGGCGGCGACCAGCCTTCGGGCAGAGGGACCAGGGCGTTTCCGCTGCGGAATGCAAGACCACCGTCCTGAACGATTTCCCCTTCGAGGAAATTCATGGCCGGCGAGCCGATGAATCCCGCTACGAATCGGTTCACTGGCTTGGCGTACAGGTTCAAAGGCGTATCCACCTGCTGCACCTTGCCGCCTTCCATCACTACGATGCGTTGACCCATGGTCATGGCTTCGACCTGGTCGTGGGTCACATAGATCATCGTCGCTTTCAGATGATGGTGCAGCCTGGAGATCTCGGTGCGCATCTGCACGCGCATCTTGGCGTCGAGGTTCGACAGGGGCTCGTCGAAGAGGAACACGGCGGGATCGCGCACGATGGCCCGGCCCAAGGCTACACGCTGGCGCTGGCCGCCGGAAAGGGCTCGAGGCTTGCGTTCGAGCAGTTCGCCGATCCCCAGTACCTTCGCCGCGTCGGACACGCGGGTTGCGATCTCGCTGCGGGGCATGCCGCGCAGTTTGAGACCGAAGGCCATGTTGTCGCGCACACTCATGTGGGGATAAAGGGCGTAGCTCTGGAAGACCATGGCGATGTCGCGGTCGCGGGGTTCGATGTCATTGACGATCCGGCCGCCGATGGACACGCTGCCATGTGTAATCGATTCCAGACCGGCGACCATCCGCAGGGTGGTGGATTTCCCGCAGCCCGAGGGGCCGACCAGCACCACGAACTCGCCGTCGGCAACGTCCAGATTCACATCTGCGGCGGCGACGACACCCCCCGGGTATTCCTTGGTCACCTGTTCGAGCACGACCCTGGCCATGGTTCCTCCGCTGGGTTGAAGGGAATCGAGGTGTCGGATGATAAAGCATGATCCGGACATCTGTCATCAGATTCCCCCAGCCTGAGGAGGGGCGATGATCACATGGGGCATCAACGACAAGAGGAGCGGAAAACCCGCTCCTCTCGCCGCACTCTTGCTCTGCCCAGTCTCTCGCTTGCTCTGCCGTTTGCTCGAATCGTTTGCTCTGTCGTGTTGATTGCTGGTGCCAATGGCTTATAGTACGCAGGTCCCGGACTGAAAGTTCCCGTCTGAATCCGAAAAAAGAAAGGGCCCGTATGCCGGCGTCTCGACTCTCAGTGGCCGTCCTCTGGCACATGCACCAACCCGACTATATCGATGGCGACACAGGACTTCCGCGGATGCCTTGGGTTCGGCTCCACGCCCTTCACAGTTATGCCGATGTTGCCCGCATCACTCGTGAGATCCCCGGAGCGCGTGCTGTTCTGAACGTCGTGCCTTCGTTGTTGCGTCAACTCGAGGCCGCCGTTGCCGGGGCTGAGGACCCTTTCCTGGTCCTGGGACGTCCTCATCCGGCAGATCTGGACATGGAGCAGCGTCGGGCACTGGTCCGGGATTTCTTCTCCTTTCATCACGGTCGGGCCTTTCCCGACCTGCCTCGTCTCAAGGAACTGTGGACACTGCGCGACGCCAAGGCCCGCACGGTGCCGGACGACAGGGTTGAACGCTTCACTACACAGGACCTGCTCGACCTCCAGGTCGGATTTCACTTGGCCTGGTGCGGACCCATGCTTCGTGAACACAAGCTCGTCCTAGAACTGGTGGCCAAGGGCGGTGCCTGGACCCAGCAGGAGAAGACGGACCTTTTCGCAGTCCTGCACGCGCACTTGACGGCTGTTTTGGCAGAGTGGCGTGCGGCGGCGAAGAGCGGTCAGCTCGAAATATCGTGCACGCCACTCAACCATCCCATCCTGCCTCTGCTTTGCGACAGCGACGCTTTCCTCGAAGCCGTGCCCGGCGGCAACATTCCTGTTGCGCCGTTCCGCTATCCCGGCGATGCCTGGTACCACGTGCGCACGGCCCTCGACGAGACCGAACGCGTGCTGGGCGTGCGTCCCCGCGGCATGTGGCCGGCCGAAGGCTCCATCAGTGAAACGGCCCTACGGGTTTTTCAGGCTGCAGGTGTGGAGTGGGTGGCGACCGATCAGCATGTTCTGGAGGCTTCCTGCGCCTTGACCGGAACGGGTCCCGGCCCAGGCCGACATTTCCAACCCTGGCGCTGGGGCGGCGCGGGCGTGCCTGCCGTCTACTTCCGCGACACAGGCTTGAGCGACGCCATCGGGTTCCGGTACCAGCATGCGACGGCTGACGAAGCGGTGAACGAATTGATCGGCCACCTCGAAACGATCCGCACGTCGCTGCCAGCCGGAGGCGATTATCTGGTGCCGTTGATCCTCGACGGCGAGAATCCCTGGGAGGGTTACCCCGGCAGCGGGGAGGCCTTCCTGCGGGAGTTCTACGAGCGCATCGCGGCGCATCCCGATCTGCAGTGGCGTACGTTTTCAGAGCATCTGGATGCCGGCGGCGCCGTCGCCCCCCTGAAGGCTGTGCGGGCGGGTTCCTGGATCCGCGCCGATTTCACCACCTGGATGGGACATCCCGAAAAAACCCGTGGGTGGGACCTGCTCACAGCGGTGCGGGATCGATTCCAACCCCACCTCGAAGCGGCCGGGGCGTTGATCGACGTGACTCTGGGCGACGGTCGTGTCGTGAGCGCGCCGGATCCGGCCAAGGTGGGCCCAGGATGCGATGGTGATCTGGCCCGCGCCATGGCCGCCATGGCCGATGCCGAGAGCAGCGATTGGTTCTGGTGGTACGGCGACGACAATCCCACCGACTATGCCCGCGAATTCGACGACCTGTTCCGCGGTCATCTGCGCAATGTGTCCCGGTTGATGGGTGTCGAACCCGATCCGGCAATCGCCCGTTCGATTCTGGATGATGGAGGACATCGATGAAGCTCGTCTTCGGCGTGCACGATCATCAGCCCGTGGGCAACTTCGGCTGGGTGATCGAGGAAATCTACGATCGCAGCTACCTGCCGTTCCTTGAAGTGGTCGAACGCCATCCGGGGTTCCGATTCTGTCTTCACGTGACCGGGCCTCTGTTCGAGTGGATCGACGATAACCGGCCCGAGTGGCTCGACCGCGTGAAGGCGCTGGTTGAAGCCGGCCGGGTGGAAATTCTCGGCGGCGGTTTCTACGAACCCATCCTCGCCGCGATACCGGAAGACGATCGTATCGGCCAGATCGCCTTGACGCGGGACCGCATGCGCGAGCGCCTGGGCAGCGAACCCCGCGGCGTGTGGATGGCCGAACGCGTCTGGGAACCCCACATCGCCGGCTCGCTGCGGCGGGCGGGGGTGGAGTTCGCCCTGCTCGACGACTACCACTTCGTGCAGGCCGGCGTGCAACCCGAAGCTCTCAGACGCGGCTCCATGCTGACCGATGATCTGGGCGCCGAGGTCGCGCTGATGCCCATCGACGAAGAGCTGCGCTACCTGATCCCCTTCCAGGATCCCCATAAAACCGTCGACGCCTGCCGCGCCGCTCATCAACGCGATCCTGACAGCGTGCTGATCATGGTCGACGACGGCGAGAAGTTCGGCGCCTGGCCGGGCACCCACGAGCTGATCTACGGCAAGCAGTGGCTCGACCGTTTCATCGTCGCCCTGCTCGCCGAGTCGGACTGGCTCGAGCTGGCCCACCCCTCCGAGGTGATCGACGCGCAGCCCCCGCACGAGCGCGCCTATCTGCCGCCCAACAGCTATTTCGAGATGAGCGAGTGGTCGTTGCCCATGCCCGCCGCCCGCACCTACGAATTGCTCATGGAGAAGCACCGCGGCGCCGACGACTGGGTCGAAATGCGTCCGTTCCTGCGAGGCGGCTTCTGGCGTCAGTTCTTCCAGAAGTATGAAGAGAGCCTGCTGATGCAGCGACGGGCGCTGCTGCTCCACGACGACATCGCCCGCGCCGAAGCGGCGGGAGCCGACGGCGATCGCATCGCGGAGGCCCGCGATCATCTCTGGCGGTCCGAGTGCAACTGCGCTTACTGGCACGGCGTGTTCGGCGGTCTCACTCTGCCGCATCTGCGGCATGCCGTATGGCGTCATCTCGTGCTCGGGACGCAGATCCTGCAGACCACGGCGCCGGTGCCGGCTGCCTCGGCCGTCACGCTGGTGGGACGTGAGGGCACTGACGTGCGTCTGTCCGGGGCGGCCTGGGAGCTGTTCCTGAGCGCCGACCGCGGGGGTGCCCTGGTGTCTTGGGAGGACCGCCGCGAAGATTGGAATCTGCTGAATACCCTGCGCCGCAGGCGCGAAGCCTATCACGCCAAGATCGAAGCGACGCCGGAAACCGGGGCTGGTTCCGAAGCTGCCGAGGGTGCGTCCATCCACGATATCCAGTGGGAGGTCACGCCAGAGATCCGCAGCGCGCTGGCCGTGGATCCCCAGCCCCGCTATGGTCTGCTCGATCGGCTGCTCCACACCGACGTCACGGCCGACGAGGCGTTTGCTGACATGAATGCTGCGGACGGCGGCAACCTCGCCGCCGCGGCGTCTGTGAGCAGGGCCCATGAAGGAACGCCCGCCGTCGCCTTCGATTTGAACGGCCGCTATCGGGACCGATCCGGCGGCGAGTGTCCCGTCGCGCTGACCAAAGCCGTGGTCCTCGACACCGAAGCCGCTGCGATGACCGTGCGCTGGCGCCTGGAGAACAAGGGCGGCACACCGCTGCGCTGCCGTTTCGGTTCGGAGTGGAACCAGGCCTTCTACGACGGCGGCGTGTTCCTGGACGGACGCGATGAAGCCCTCGACAATGAGGAATTCGCGGGTATCGAGACATTATCACTGAGGGTGCCGTTGCACTCCGTTCAGATCGTCTGGAAGACGGGTCGTGCCGCCGACGTCTGGTCGCGGCCCGTGCGTACGGCCACCCAAGGTGAAGACGGCTACCATCTGACCTATCAGGGCCACATGCTGCTGTTCTCGTGGCCGGTGGACCTCCCCGCGGGCGAAGCCGTGGAGTTCGAACTCGAAGTTGCGATGACCCATGGCGTCGGTGTCTGAGGAGGCCTCTTTGCGCATCTTGATGACCACTGCCGAGTATGCGCCCCTGGCCAAGGTCGGAGGACTGGGCGACGCCGTGGCGGCGCTGTCACGGGCTCTCGCAGCCCGAGGCCACGACATACGCGTTGTGATGCCCCTCTACGGCCACATGGATGTTGGCGAGCTCGGCATCGTGCCCGACCCCGAGGCGGCTGCTCTGCCCATCCGCCAGAACGGACGTGTGCGGGTCGTTCGACTCCGACGCTGGACCGATCCCGGCGGGCCCATTGTGCATCTTCTGGAGCAGGACGAGCTATTCGGACGGGCGGGAATTTACGGCTATGGAAACGTCGATGAATTCAGCGACACACCTCTTCGCCTAGGCCTGCACGCCGCCGCCGCCCTGGCTTTGCCGGTGGTGCTGGGCTGGACGCCCGATGTAGTCCACGCCCACGACGCCGCCGCCGCCCTGTCGGTGATCGGTCTGACCCATTGGTATGGAGGCACGACGGGTTTGGGGGAGGCGGATTCGGTGCTGACCATCCACAACCTCGCCCACCAGTCCGTCCATTCCCGCGACGTCATCGATCAGTTTGATCTGCCCGAAGGGCTGGGCTGGCATCCGGGCCTGCTGGAGTACGAGGGGTTTCTCAACATCCTCAAGGGGGGCATCCTGCACGCCGGTCGCGTCAACACCGTGAGTCCGACCTATGCGAGGGAGGTCGTCGAAGATCCGGCCTTTGGGTGCGGTCTGGGCGAAGTGCTTCGATCCCGGGGTGATGACTTCAGCGGTATCATCAACGGCATCGATGCCGATGTGTGGGATCCGGCTGCCGACGAATTCCTGCCGGCCCCCTTCACTGCCGCCGACCTGGCCGGCAAGGACATCTGTCGGCAGGAGCTGTGTCGGGAGTTGGGCCTCGTGCCGGGGCGGCCCTGGTTCGGCGATCCCGACCGCGACGGGCCGATCCTCGGCATCGTCGGGCGACTGGCGTGGCAGAAGGGCTACGACCTTGTGCTTCCTGAACTCGATGCGGTAGTCAAGGCGGGTTGGCGCCTCGCCGTGCTTGGAACGGGAGAGGAATCCATCGCCGCGGGTTTTCGCTCCGCTGCGGAACGGCACCCCGGTCACGTCGTCTTCGCTGAACGCTTCGACGAGGGACTGGCCCATCGCATCATTGCGGGTTCCGACCTGTTCCTCATGCCCTCGCGTTTCGAGCCCTGTGGTCTGACCCAGATGTACGCCCTGCGCTACGGCTCGGTCCCCATCGTCCGCTTTACAGGTGGTCTGGCCGACACGGTGCCCGACGTGAGCCTGCCCGACGGCGTAGGTTTCGTTTTCGAACCGATGGAATCGGGCAGCATCGGCTACGCTTTGGAACGAGCAGGGGACCTGTGGCGCGATCGCGCGGGATGGGATACCCTCGTGCGCAGGGGCATGGCCCTGGAGTTCGGCTGGGATGGTCCGGCCGTCAAGTATGAAGAGATGTACGCGGAACTAGCGTCGCAACGCCGTGGAGGCACCGCACCATGAACATGAAGATCCTCGACCTGCCCCGAAATACGTTGACGATGATCATGGCCGGCGGGAAAGGTCAGAGGTTGCGGCCGTTGACCGACGATCGCTCCAAACCCGGCGTGCCGTTCGGAGCTCTCTACCGGATCATCGACTTCACGCTGAGCAACGTCTGGAACAGCGGGCTGCGCAGGATCTACATTCTGACTCAGTACAAGTCCTACTCCCTTGACAAGCATCTGCTCAAGGGCTGGCAGATCTTCAATCACGAGGTCGGTGAGTTCCTCTACGGCATTCCGCCCCAGCTGCGCGTGGGGGAGAACTGGTATCAGGGCACCGCCGACGCCATCTACCAGAACATCTATCTGCTCGAAAGGGAAAAACCCGATTACGTGCTGATCCTCTCGGGGGATCACATCTACCGCATGGACTACTCGACCTTGTTGGTACTCCACTCACGCCGCAACGCACGTCTGACTCTGGGTGCCGTGGTGGTGCCCAAAGAGGAAGCCCACGATTTCGGCATCCTCGAGGTGGACGACCACGGCTGGGTCATCGGTTTCGAAGAGAAGCCGTCCGATCCCAAGACAATTCCCGGTCGGCCGGATCTGTGCCTGGTGAACATGGGCGTCTACGTGTTCGATCGCGAAGACCTGATCGACGAACTCAAGCAGGACGCTGAGGATCTGGCTTCGTCTCGTGACTTCGGCAAGAACATCATCCCCAAGATGGTGGCCGAAGGCGGTGTGCTGGCCTACCCGTTCCTCGACAAGAACACCGGCGAGCCGCGCTTCTGGCGCGACATCGGAACCCTCGACAGCTATTACCAGACTTCCATGGAGCTGGTGAAGCCCGTGCCGGCATTCAGTTTGTACGACCGCGATTGGCCTGTCCGTACCTGGATGGCACCGACGCCGCCGGCCAAGTCGGTGCACGGTTTCCATGGCGGCAACAAGCCGACGGGTCAGCTCATCGGATCGATCGTGGGCGGCGGCACCATCATCACCGGCGGTACGGCCGAGCGCTCGATTCTGGGGCGCAACGTGAGACTCGAGGCGGGCAGTCACGTTCAGGATTCGGTGATCATGGACAACTCGATCATCGGGCAGCACGTCGGCATCCTCAAGGCCATCCTCGACAAGGGCGTGGTGATTCCCGACGGCATGCGCATCGGCTTCGACCACGACGAGGACCGCAAGCTCTTCACCGTGACCGAGGGCGGTGTGGTGGTGGTGCCCAAGGGTTGGCGGCATCCCGACCCGGCGTCCGTCAGCGCCGAGGCGTGACCGTTCCGTCGTAGAACTCCGGTCTGCGATCCTCCCACAGCTCGTTGAGGGGGCGTCAGCTGCCGATCGGCGTCGACGAGGTCGATATCCGCCGAGGCGACGCCATCGCCGGTCGCCCCCATCCTGACCAACGCCTTCCCCATCGGACCGCAGATCTGGCTCAGGCCGCTGAAGGTCAGCGCCTGGCCGTCGGTGCGGTCTTCGGTGCCGACGCGGTTGGCCGTCACGGCGAAGACGCGGTTCTCGATGCAGCGGGTGATCATGGCGTCGGGGCAGAGGTCGAGGATCAGGTTGCTCGGATGCAGCAGGATCTTGGCGCCGCGCAGGGCGAGGGTACGGGCGGCCTCGGGAAAGATCCAGTCGAAGCAGATCATCATGCCGACGGTGGTGCCGCAGGCCTCGAACACGCCGAAGCCCAGGTCGCCGGGGGTGAAGATCAGCTTTTCATTCCAGAACAGATGGGTCTTGCGGTAGATCTCGACCGAGCCGTCGGGTCGCACCAGGACGCTGCTGTTGTAAAGGACGTCGCCGTCGCGTTCGGCCAGGCCGGCGCAGAGTGTCGTGTCCGTCGCGGCGGCGTGGTCGCGCAGGCGGGCGACGGTAGGTCCGGCAACGGGCCCGGCGATGGGTTCGGCCAGCGCCATCAGCTCATCGCGGTCGCGGAACTGGTAACCTGTCGCGAAGAGTTCGGGCAGCACCACGAGGTCGGCGTCGGCGGGCACGAGGGCCAGGGCGGTGTCTACGTTGCTGTCGACTTTCCCGAACACAGGCGAGGTCTGGACGGCGGCGAGGCGCAGACGGGTCATGACGATCCTTTCGGGGTCGTGAGGGCATCGAGCTGGTCGAGGGTCTGTTCGCGGTCGTGGCCGGCAACCATGGCGGCGCGGCCGGCGGCGCCGTGGACCGCGGCCAAGTCGGGATCGACCAGGTAGGCGTGCAGGGCGTCGGCGACGAGGTCGGGGCGGTCGATAGGCACGAGGCGGCCCGAACTGCCGTCACTCACGAGTTCGGGCATGGAGCTCGTGTCGCAAGCCACCACAGGCCGTCCGCAGGCCAAAGCTTCGGCAGCGGTCAGGCCGTATCCCTCGTAGCGGGAAGGCAGGGCCAAGACGTCGAGAGACGCATAGAATGCCGGCATGGCGTCCACCTGGCCGAGCAGTTCCACTTCGGCGGGCGCCGACAATCCGTCGCGCCAGCGGCACAGCTCTTCGCGGAGTTCGCCTTGACCGGCGATCAGGAGTCGGGCGGCGGGCAGGGCGTCGTTGCGTGTGCGCAGTGTTTCCCAGGCTTTCATCAAGGTTGTCAGTCCCTTACGTTCGCTCAGCTGACCAGCGAAGCCGACCGTCGGGATCCCTGCGTTGCGGGGTGTTGGCTGGAACGTGAGCAGGTCGACGCCCTTGAGCAGGGTATGGACGCGGGCCAGGTCCAGCCAAGGAGCGCTGGCGAGGGTTGTGCGGCGCGTGGCATCAGAATTCACCAGCAAGCCCGTGGCCACCTTGTTGAGGTACCACCTGTAATATGGGCGGGTGCTGCGGAGAGGAAAGTCGCTTTCGCGGCTATAGAGACGAATGGGCACCCCGGCGAGGGCGCCGGCCACACCGGCGGCCTTGAGGTCCTTGAGGCGGTTGCACACGACAGCCGCGGGCCGGGTGTGGCGGAATTCGGTCCAGAGGCGGGCCAGGGTGAAGGGCGAAGCGTCGAAGCGGATGTCGATACCGGCGACATGGAACCCGGCCGCTCTGGCGCGTTCGAGCAGCGGAGAGCCTGGCGGCGCCACGAAATGGACGGTACGACCACGGTCTCGGAGACTGGTGGCTGCCTCCAGCATCCAAACCTCGGCTCCGGCGTAAAGATGCATACCGTTGACGAAGCAGAGGGTGTGGTTTTCAACCGACATCGATGTTCTCTCCCTCAATAGCAGAGCCGGATACCGTCAATGTTCCAACCCAGGTGGAGTCGACTCCGCTTAGGATTATCTTGGAATCAGGAATTATGATATAATGTTATTTGAATTGCCACGGGTCTTCCACAGTCTGTACAGCATCTGGTCCACCATCCTGGAGGAAAACTCGCAATGAAGCTCATGTCAACGATTCTGGCCATCGCTGTCTTGGCTTTCGCCGTGCCAGCAGCAGCAACGCATTGGGAGGACTTTGCCGGTGTCGGTGATTGTGCCGGTTGGCACATGGACGGGCTGATCAAGGTTGCCTCGAGTCTCGACGAAGTGATGGTCGCCTACACAGTCACCTTGTCTCAAGCCGGTGCCGTGCTCGACGAGCAGTCGGGAGAACTGACCGTGCCTTCAACCAACCCGGCCGCAACGCCGTTTTCGGGAGGCGCTCCCTGGGCCGTCGAACCCTGCGGCGCCGTGGTCGTCACAGGTATCTTCACGATCCTCGATCCGAACGCCGCCGATCCCGAACGCCGTTTCGAGTCGGCGTTTCTTTGCGATTGTGGCGGCGGCGACGCTTGTCACTACACGCCCGGCTACTGGAAGAATCATGAAGAAGTTTGGCCGGTCACCGAACTCACCCTTGGGGGCGTGAGCTACGACCAGACGGCCCTGCTGTGGATCCTACGAATGCCCGTACGGGGTGACGCGACGATCATCACAGCCCATCACCTGATCGCCGCAAAGCTGAACGTGCTCAATGGGGCCGACGATGGTATCCAGGGTCGCATCGATGAAGCCGACGATCTGTTGGCGATCTATCCGCTGTTCAGCCGTCCCGGCAACCCGGGGAAACGGGATCTGCTTTCCGTGAAAGACGCGTTGGCGGATTACAACGAAATGGGTTGTGGCGGTCTCGATTTCGCCGACAAAGCCATGAATGAAGACGTTAACTTCGGCGATCTCAAGAGCCGTTACCGGTAGGAACGCTCGGATCCCACAAGCCTCGACGCCCGGCCCTGGAGGGTCGGGCGTCGTCGTGTCTTGTGGAACAGGCCGCCCCGCCCTAGACTTGGATGCCTGTCCCGAGGTCCGGAGGAGTCATGCTCGACCGCAAGCCTGTCACCATCCATCCCGACATCGCCTGGTTCGGCGACGTGCGCACCGTGCTGTCGCCCATGGCCGGTGTGACCGACCGCGCCTTCCGCGACGTGTGCCGCGCCCACGGCGCAGGCCTTGCCTTCTGTGAATTCACCGCAGCCAAGGGCCTGACGTATGACAATCCCCAGACCTGGCGCCTGGTCGACACCGAAGGCGAGCAGGGCCGCGTGGGTGTGCAGATTTTCGGCGCGGAGCCGGACGCCATGGCGGGCGCCGCACGCCTGATGGCCGACAAGCGTCTCGACGTGCTCGACATCAACTTCGGCTGTCCGGCCAAGAAGGTCGTCCAGAAATGCGGCGGCAGCGCGCTGCTGGCCGATGTGGATCTGCTCAAGGAGATCGTCGATGCGGTGGTCGCGGCGAGCCCCGTGCCGGTCACCGCCAAGATCCGCACGGGTTGGGACGACGACTCGGTGAACTACCGCGAGGTGGGCCTGCTGCTCCAGGAGGCGGGCTGTCGCTGGGTCACCCTCCACGGCCGCACCCGCAACCAGAAGTTCCGCGGCCACGCCCACTGGGACTGCATCGCCGACCTGGTGGACGTGATGGACATTCCGGTGATCGGCAACGGCGACGTGGTCGATGGCGACTCCTATGCCGCGATGGTCCGCGAGACCCGCTGCCATGCGGTCATGGTGGGCCGCGGCGCCATGGGCAATCCTTGGCTCTTCAAGCAGATGGATGCCGCCGACGGTCTCGGGGCCTGCGAGACACCAAACCTGGGTGAGATCATGGATGTTGTGGAAGGACATATCGCCGCGGTGGCACGCCTGCGGGGAGAGCGTTACGGCTCTCAAACAGTCCGCAAACACGTTGTACGTTACTTCCGGGATTTTCCAGGGGCGGCCGCCATGCGTCGGCGCCTCTTCGCCACCGAGACCGGCGATGCGATGCTGGATGTGCTCGCGGAGCTTCGCAGCGAAGCCGACCTCGAGAGCCGGCCTCGGTGCGGCACTCTGCCGCTGGCTGAGAACGATGACGTGAACGCATCCGATCTGTGTTGCGACCTGAAAGAAGGAGATCGGTCATGACCCGTCGCTTGTCCTGTACGTTGCTCGTGCTACTGGTGCTCATCGGCGGCTGCGCCAAGCGCCAGTGGAATACGAGCGAGCGCCTCGAGACAATGCGCGAACTCGAAACCTACTCCCTGACCCACGCCGTCGCCGCAGGTGAAACCTTGCGTACGATCGCCGATCTCTATTACGCCGACCCCTCCCGCGCCGAAGAAATCGCTCTGAACAACAGCCTGATCGATGCCGACTTGCTAACCGTGGGCACGCCCCTGGAGCTTCGCTTCACCGAACAGGAGTGGCGGGACGCCGAAGGCCGGCGAACCGCTCTGGCCGCCTACAACGACGGCGTGGCTGCTGTGCGCGCCGGGCGAAGTACGGAGGCCGAAGATGCGTTCCGGCGGGCCCTGAACCTCAACCCGGATCTCGAGGACGCGCAGTACAACCTGGCGCTGGTGATGATGCGCCGTGGTCGCCATGAGGATGCGGAGGCCATGCTGCTGCCGCTGGCGGAAAGTCATCCTGAGGACCTGGACGTGCTGCAGGCCTACGGACAGGCGCTGTTCTATCAGGCGAGGTTCGCTGATGCGTTGGTGGTTTTCGATGGGATGCTCACTCTGAACCCCGAGCATCAAGAGGCAGCGTTTTCCCGTGCGAGTGCTCTGAGCGAAGCCGGCCGGGTCAACGAGGCCGTGGCGGCTTGGCGCTCGTTCCTTGTCCGTCACCCGTCCGGGTCCATGGCCGGGAGGGCTCGGACCCGCCTCGAAGAACTCCAAAATCCGCAGAACAGGCCGTGAGTCGAGACACGCTTGCTCCCTGACCGCCTACCTGCTAGATTCCCTCCAGTCACCCAGTTCCTTTTAATGCGGCCCCGAGAGGCCCAAAAGGAGGCGGAAAGGAACGAAGCCAGGCATGAGCGCGTTGACGCCGTGCCTTTTTTTGTGCCCGGACCGCTCTCCAAGGAGCCACCATGTCTTTCGTCGAGAAAACCGTCATCATGGATGGTACAGAGATGCGGCGCGCCCTGCGCCGCGTGGCCCACGAGATCGTCGAAGCCAACAAGGGCACCGACGACCTGGTCCTGCTCGGCGTGCAGCGCCGGGGCGTGCCCTTGGCCCGCATGATCGCCGAGTCGATCCGCAAGATCGAGGAGGTCGAGGTGCCCATGGGCTCCATCGACATCACCTTCTACCGCGACGACCTGTCGACCATCGGTCCGGCACCTCGCGTCTCGACCACCGATATGCCCGTCGACGTGACCGGCAAGGAAGTCATCCTGGTCGACGACGTACTCTACACCGGGCGCACGGTCCGCGCTGCCCTCGATGCGATCATGGAGTGGGGGCGCCCCAAGGCCATCCGCCTCGCCGTGCTGATCGACCGCGGCCACCGCGAGCTGCCTATCCGACCGGACTTCGTGGGCAAGAACGTGCCGACCTCCCACAAGGAGATCATCAAGGTCAAGGTCAAGGAGTTCGACGACGTGGAGAAGGTCGTCGTCGGGGAGGTGCAGGAACCATGAGCCTGGACCGCAAAGATCTGATCGGGCTGGAGGATCTTTCGCGCGACGAGATCCTCAGCATCCTGAACACCGCCGAGGCCTTCCGCTCGGTCTTCGACCGGCCGGTGCGCAGCGTGCCGATCATGCGGGGCAAGACGGTCGTGAACCTGTTCTTCGAGCCCAGCACACGCACGCGCATCAGCTTCGAGCTGGCGGAAAAGCGTCTATCGGCCGACATCGTCAACTTCTCGGCGGCGAGCAGCAGCTTGAAAAAAGGCGAGACCCTGCGCGACACGGCCCAGAACATCGAGGCCATGAAGGTCGACATGATCGTCATGCGGCATTCTTCGCCCGGCGCTGCGGCGTATCTGGGACGGGTGCTGAAGGCCTCGGTCATCAACGCCGGCGACGGGCCCCATGAGCATCCCACCCAGGGTTTGCTGGACATCATGACCATGCGGCAGCGGCTGGGAAATCTCGAAGGGAAGAAGGTCACCATCATCGGCGACATCTCCCATTCGAGGGTGGCCCGCTCCAACATCTACGGCTTGGGCAGGCTCGGGGCCGAGGTGACGGTGTGCGGACCGCCGACGATGGTGCCCAGGGCCATCGCCAAGCTGGGGGCCAAAGTCGAGCTCGATCTGGCCAAGGCCGTAGCCAAAGCGGATTGCCTGAACATCCTGCGCATCCAGCTCGAGCGGCAGAGCCAGATGGTGTTTCCGAGCAACCGCGAGTACGCCTTGATGTACGGCGTCAACGAAGACGTTCTGCGCAGGACCAAGCCTGAGTGCTTCGTCATGCATCCCGGGCCGATGAACCGGGACGTGGAAATCAGCTCCGACGTGGCCGACGGTCCGCGGCAGGTCATCCTCGAACAGGTGACCAACGGCGTGGCGGTGCGGATGGCCGTGATCTATCTGCTGTCGGGCGGCGACCCGGGCAGTCTTGGCGCCGGCGAATGACGGCAGAGAGGACGACGAAGATGGACTGGAACTGGAACAGGATCCCCGCGGAATATCTAGTGACCAACGTGAAGCTCGCGCGGGGCGGCAAGCTGTCCAAGCGAAAGGGTTTCCTGCACATCCAGAAGGGACGCGTGCAGGCTCTCGGCGTGGGCGAACCGAGCCGCGAAGGTGTGCCTGTGCTCGATGGCGGCGGCCTGGTGTGCGCACCGGGGCTGGTGGATGTGCACGTGCACTTCCGCGAGCCGGGCCAGGAGGAGAAGGAGACCATCGCGACGGGTGTGCGGGCGGCGGCCGCGGGCGGGTTCACCTCGGTGGTGACCATGCCCAATACGGTGCCTCCCATCGATTCGGCCCCCATGGTGCGCTACCTGCTCGACCGCGCCGACGAGGCGGCCCTCTGCCGGGTCTTCCCGACGGCGGCCATCTCCAAGGGCCTGGGCGGCGAAACCCTGACCGAGTTCGGCGACCTCGTACGCGCCGGAGCGGTGGGCTTTACCGACGACGGCAAGCCCGTGATGCACGGCAAGCTCATGCAGTTCGCTCTGCAGTACGCCAAGCAGCTTGGCGTGCCGGTGACCTGCCACGCAGAGGACTGCACCCTGTCGGGTTCGGGCGTGATGCACGCCGGCTACTGGTCGACCAAGCTCGGGCTCAGCGGCATTCCGCGCTTGGCCGAAGACAGCATGATCTTCCGCGACGTGGAGCTGGCCAAGGCCACCGGGGGCCACCTGCATGTGGCCCACGTGTCGACCAAGGGCGCCGTCGAGATCATCCGGCGGGGCAAGGAGGATGGCGTGAACGTGACAGGCGAGGTCACACCGCACCACCTGTCCCTGGACCACTCGAGCTGCCGGGACTTCTCACCGCACTTCAAGATGAACCCCCCTCTGCGCGAGGAGGAGGACATCGAGGCGGTGACCCAGGGGTTGATCGACGGCGTGCTGGACTGCGTAGCCACCGACCATGCGCCCCACACCGGCATGGAGAAGGAGCTGATGTTCGACCAGGCACCTTTCGGCGTCGTGGGACTGGAGACCGCGCTCGCGGTCTGTCATACTTATCTTGTCCTGGAAGGCAAGATGGACCTCGGCGTTCTGGTGGGCCGTATGACTGAGCAGGCTGCTGCCTGTTACGGCCTACCCGTGGGCACGCTGGAAGAAGGGGCCGAGGCCGACTTCATGCTCTTCGACCCCGATGAGCGCTGGGTCGTGGATCCGGCCAAGCTGGCCGGTCGCAGCCGCAACACGCCTTATGCGGGCAAGGAACTCACCGGACGCGTCAAGGCGACCTTCCTCAAGGGTCGGTTGACCTGGCATGACGCGGCTGAAGATTGACGGACAGGGGCGACCGCTCAGCGGTCGCCCCGGGCACCCCCTGGGATCGGATCACGTATGATGTTCGGAGCTATGTTCAAAACACGGTCAACGAGGCAGGCTGGAGCGATCTTCACCGGAATCGGAAGACCACTGTTGGGATCGACACGGCGGAGCTGCGTGGTCGCGGTCCTCCTTTCGCTGCTGTTGGTGACGGGTTGCGCCAAGTACAACACATACTACAACGCCAAGCGGGCCTTCGACAAAGCCGAGCAGGTGCGCGAAGACAAGATCCGTCTGGGTGAGGATGTGACCAAACCTACCGGAAACCAGATCACCGAGTACCAGAACGCCATACGCAAGTGTCAGCGTGTGTTGGAGGAGTACCCGGGACACTCTCTGACCGACGACGCATTGTTCATGATGGGCAAGGCGTATCATCGCGTCGAGTCGTACCGCATGTCTGTCTCCAAACTGAATTTGCTGTTTCAGAACTATCCGGCCAATCCTTTCCTCGAAGAGGCCTATTTCCTTCAAGCCGTAAACTATCTGTTCATCGGTGACGGTGGCCGCTCCAACGACTACCTCGATCTGCTGCAGGCGTCGTTCCCGGAGAGCAGCTACCAGGCCGAAGCCCTGCGAGTGAGCGGCGAGAACGCCTACGCTCTGGAGCAGTGGGAAAATGCCGCGGTCAGTTTTTCAGAATTTCTGGCTACGCACCCGGACGATGAGCGCGCACCTCGCGTGGGTTTGATGCATGCCCGGGTCCTCTGGCAGCTCCATGATTATGCAGGCGTAGCCGATCGCCTCGAGGCTGTGCTGGTGAGCGAGTCCATCGATAAAGAGAATCTTTTCGACACGCGTCTGTTGTTGGCCAGGGCACTTGCCCGTCTCGGCCGCCATGAGGAGGCCGAAGATCTGCTCAACACGATCGAGCCCGAAGGCGAGATCTATGCCAAGCAGGGGATGGTGGCCTTGGCCAAGGGCGAAAATGCATACCATGCGGGACGCCCAGAAGATGCCCTGAGCATTCTCTCGAGCATGCCCGACGCTTGGCGGCGAGGCGATGTGCTGCCCCTCGGCGGCGAGCTGCAGGGTGAGATCCAGTTGGCGAAGTGGGAGCTGGAGGAGGCGTCGATTCAGTTTCGTGCTGCAGCCAACGGCCAACGGGTCTGCGAAAATCCCGATCGGGTGCGTCTGCTCAACGTCCAGCTCCAGCGCTACTTGGACATGGAAAACCGACTCGACGGTGCCCGTGATGAACAGCGCCCCGCTTATCGACTGGTTCAGGCCAACGCCCTGGCGTTCGGGCTGGAGCGCCCCCGGCTGGCTCTCGACATCTATCTCGAAGTCGCCGCGACGGCGGACGTGGATTCCATGTCGGCGGTCAGGGGTCTCTTTGGTGCCGCAGCCATCTTCCGTGAGCAATTGGCCATGCCGGACTCGGCGGCTGCTCTCGAGCAGGTTCTCATGACCGATTTTCCCGACACCCCCCAGGCCTATGTCCTACGTGAGGGCGACGAGGCGGATCTCTACTCGTACCTCATGGACAAGGAGCGTGAGCTGGTTTTGCTCGCCGCTCTGACCGAGACGGAAGAGGAGGTCGATGCTGCCGACGGGGAGATCCATACTGCACCGGGCCTGGATCAAGCAGGGGACATCACGACGACCACCTTGGGGCGCCAATCGCGCTGGCGTCTGCGCAAACTCGAACGCAACCGTGGACTGGGCCGTGGCTGAGAAGGCCGGGAGGGCCCATCGATGACTCCATCCTTCACCACGGCGAGTCGCCTTCTCGGTCGGGTTGTCGCCAATGAAGCCCTGTCATCGTCCATGATCCGGTTGGATCTGGATCTCGAGGCTCCCACCGGTTTCCTGCCGGGTCAGTTCTGCATGGTGAATCTCGAAGGCGGCTCTCGCATGCCGCTGTCGCGGCCTTTGTCGATCCTCCGCACCGAAGGATCCCGGCTCTCATTGCTCTACAAGGTCGTGGGACACGGCACGCGGTTGTTGTCGGAGGCGCCCGTGGGGGCAGCCGTACGGGTCCTCTCACCTTTGGGACGTTCTTTCCCCGAACGCGATGACGATCGTCCCCGTCTGTTGCTTGCCGGGGGCGTGGGGCTGCCGCCTTTATGGTCCTGGTTCGAGCGCTATGGTCGTAAGGGGGATCTCGCCTGTTTCGGTGGCCGCGATCGCGACGACGTGCCCTGGGGACTGATCCCTCCAGGCTGGCGGGTCAGCCTGGATAGCGCAGAGGGTGGGGCGGGACCGGCCGGGATGTTCGTCGGCAATGTGGTCGCCTTGGCGGAGTCGTTGCTGCCAGATGATGCGCCTGCCCATCACGTGCTTGCTTGCGGCCCCGTGCCGTTGTTGCGTGCCGCGGCGGTCATGGCCGCACAGCGTGGCTGGAACTGTGAGGTGTCGGTGGAGGAGAGGATGGGTTGCGGATACGGTGTGTGCCGCGGCTGCGTGGTGCCCCGTCCTGCAGCGGCGGGGTGGTGGACCGCCTGCCAGGATGGTCCGATCCTCGCGGCGGCCGATGTCGACTGGGAGCGCTTCGGCCTTCCGGCAGCCGAAGCCCTGGCTGCTTACAGCGATGGGCCGTCTTGCTCAGCTCCCGCACCGGAGGCGTCTGCATGAGCAACCGTTATCCTTGGCTGACTATCGACCCCGCAGGTCCCTTCAATCTCGGCCCAAGGACTTTTCCGGGTCGGGTTTGGACCGCATCGGGTTGTTTTGGTTACGGCTTGCTGGGCGACGACATCTCAGCGCCGGGTCGAGCCGACCCTTTCGCCGGTATCGGGACTGTAGTGACCAAGACCATCACCGCCGCTCCCCGCACCGGCAATCCGCCACCGCGGGTGTGGGCCACGGAGTTCGGCGCCCTCAACTCCATCGGTCTGGAGAATATGGGGGTGGAGCGCTTCTGTGACGAGGTCGTGCCCCGGCTGGTCGAACGAGGCATTCCTTTCGTCGCGAGCATCGCAGGAACCCGGCCCGAGGAGTTCGGCACGTTGACCAGAAGACTGGTTGTTGCCGCTGCCGCCGCGCCGTGCTGGCACGGTGTGGAGCTCAACCTGAGCTGTCCCAACGTGGCTCGGGGGGGTGTGGACTTCGGTCGCGACCCGCTTACCGTGCGCGCCTGCGTCGAGGCCGCCCGTGGTGAAACGGGGGACCGGGTCGTGTTGGCCAAACTCACCCCCAATGTCGCAAGCATCGCCGAACTGGCCCGCGCCGCAGGTGAGGGTGGTGCCCACGGACTGACGGCCGTCAATACGTTGGTCGGCATGGACATCGATCTGCGCACCGGACGGCCCGTTCTGCCGCGCCGTCGCGGTGGTTACAGCGGTGGCGCCATCCTGCCGGTGGCCTTGGCCAAGGTCGATGAGATCGTCCAGGAGACTGGGTTGCCGGTGGTCGGTGTGGGTGGAGTGCGCACAGCCGACGACGCGGCCAAGTTCTTTGCGGTAGGGGCGTCGGCGGTGCAGGTCGGAACCGCCCAGATGGACGATCCGTTTGCGGCGGCGGATGTGGCCAGGGCCCTCGCTGCTCAGTAATCGTCCCGGGGTTCGGCGAAGTCGTCGAGGGGGTCGTCATCGGGAATGTCGATGTCCGGTTCGGGATCCACACCAAGATTCTCTAGGGCCGATTCATCCAGTTCGTTCAGTGTGGTGTCCTGGACCAAGTATTCGTCTTCATCGTCGGGGCCGATGTCAGGCAGACCGTCGGGGAAGTCCGCTTCCAGCAGATCCACCAAGCTCGTACGGCTCACCAGGAGCCTCTCCGCCAGGCGTTGGCCCAGCTCGACTGAAGCCAGCACGTCGCCGCGCAGGACGGCTTGGTCCTGGGAGCTGCCAGACGGTGAGCCGATGGCTCCGGTGAGGATCATCTCCTCGTCGCCGGCCTGGGCCAGCACGCCTACCGGACAATCCTGATCAGAACAGATCCGTTCGCGGAAGGCCAACTCGGCCAGGACTTCGCGGTAGGAGGCTTCCGAGTGGATGTCCTTGGCCATGGCGATGGTGTCTTCGTCGTTCTTGCGGGCCAGGATGATGATCGTTCCCTGCCCTGCCCCTGGCAGCATCATCTCTGGGAAGAAGATCTCCGAGACGATGTCCTGGACGCCCAATAGTTCCGCTTGGGTGGCGGGCAGGACGAGGGCGTCGACCTGATCGTTTTGGAGATAGGAGTCGAGGGCGCTCACAGCGCCTCCGTAAATCAATTTGGGCCTTAGGGAAGGCCAGATGGCGGCGATCTGAGCCTGGGAACGGAGACTGAGCACACCGACACGGGTTCCTTCGGGCAGGTCGTCGGCGATCAGGCCGCCCTTGTGGAGCAGGGCGTCGTAGGGCGTGCCTCGTGATGGTACGGCGGCGATGACCAGTTCATTGGGGAGAGGCCGCACCATGTCCTCGGCGGCGATGTCCAGAAGCTGGTATTCACCGTCGATGAGGCGTTCGAGCAGCACATCGAGCTCGGATGGCGAGTGGGCCGTAAAGAGTTCCGATGAACTCCGACGGTTGGATGAAGGATCGGCGACGGTGACCATATCAAAGATCGCCCGGGGATGAGCGGCGCTCAGTAGACCGATGACGTGCTTCGTCTGGGCTCGGTTGAGCCGTCCGTCCAAAGTCCCGATGGAGTAGGTGGCCTCGCTCTTCAAGATTCGCTCCTCGGCGGCAGTCGTCGTGATGTCGGTGTCAGGCTCCGAGATGCTCCCGCACGATATTTCCAATGCGGAGGGCATCTTCGTCGGGCAAGGCTTGATGGATCGGCAGGGCCAGAACCTCGCGGCCGGCCCGTTCGGCTTCGGTCATTTCACCGCTCACGCGGCACAGTTCCACTAGTTCGTCCCTGTGCAAGGGGGGATCGTAGTAGATTCCGTAATCGATTCCCTCGGCTGTAAGCTTCTCTTCAAGTCTGCCACGCTCCGGCACGCGGATCCAGTACTGATGATGGGTGACGCGTAATCCGGTGCCTGGCCGTGGTGTTGGGAGACGATGAGCCGCGGGGATGAGCCCGTTGTAGATGGCGGCGGCCCGATCGCGGTCCGACTGTTCGTCGGTGAAACGGGCCAGACGCACGCGGATGGCCATCGCTTGGATCTCATCGATGCGGCTGTTCCAGCCGGCATGGAGCCGACCGTTGATGCGCACCGCCTCGTGTCCGCGAAGCTTGCGGATCAATGCGGCGTCATCGGCCCCGTTGCAGAGGACCATGCCGCCGTCGCCGATGCCCGGCAGGTTCTTCGTGGGGTAGAAGCTGATGCAGCTCATGCGCCCGAAAGAACCGCAAGGTTTGCCCTGATAAAGGGAGCCGAAAGCCTGGCACATGTCCTCGATCACGTCGAGTCCGTGCTTGTCGGCGACGGCCTGAATCTCGTCCATACGACAGGGCATACCGAAAATGTGCACCGCCAGGATCACCTTCGTACGTTCGGTGACGGCGGCCTCGAGCAACGCCGGATCCATATTCAGATCTACCGGGTCGAGGTCGATGAATACTGGTGTGCCGCCGAGTCTGATGATCGCCTCGATGGTGGCGACGAACGTGTAGGGCGTCGTGATCACTTCGATCCCAGGACCGACACCAGCCAGTTGAAGCGCAAGATAGAGGGCGGCCGAACCGGACGCCACGCCGATGCCGTCGGCGCAGTCCAATGCTGCGGCGAGCTCCTGTTCGAGGGCCGTGACGTTCTCGCCGAGGATGTAGCCGCCGGTGTCGAGGAGCTTCTCGACGCCTGCCAGGATCTCGTTCTTGCACGGGATCATCGGTGTGATCAGGTCGTACCGCGCCACGCGGCGTCCCCGAGAGTCGGGCATGCGTTTCTCCTTCATAACACTCGTTGCGGGCGTCCGAAACTCTCGTAGCGGAACCCGTGCTTGCCGAGGATCTCGGCGTTGTAGACGTTGCGGCAGTCCAGGAACGCCTTGTCGGCGACCAGACCGCCAAGGCGCTCGAAGTCGAGCTGCCGATACGGATTCCATTCAGTCACGAGGCAGATCAAGTCGGCACCTTCTGCCGCCTGATACGGGCCGCTGCAATAGTTCAGATCCGGCTCGATCAGGCGGAAGTTGTCCATGGCGACGGGGTCGTGGACCCTCAAGACGGCGCCAGCGTCGCGGAAGAGATTCACCAGCACACGGCTTGGAGCGTCGCGGATGTCGTCGGTGTTGGGCTTGAAGCTCAGGCCCAACAACGCGACGGTCTTGCCCTTGAGATCGGGTACGAGGTCGGCGACCTTGGCCATGGCGCGGCCAGGCAGACCAGCATTCACGCCGATGGCCGCGCGCACGATGCTCATGTCACCCCCGGCCTCACGGGCGATGTGGGCGATGGCGTTGGTGTCCTTGGGCAGGCAGGACCCCCCGTAGCCGAGACCTGCGTGCAGGAACTTGGAGCCGATGCGTTTGTCCAGCCCCATGGCCTTGGCCACCATGGAGATGTTGGCGCCCACGAGGTCGGCCAGGCCGGCCAGCTCGTTGATGTACGAAATCTTCACGGCCAGGAAGGCGTTGCTGGCGTACTTGATCAGCTCGGCTGTCTCGATGTCGCTCACGACGATGGGTGTCTCGAGCAGATACAGCGGACGGTAGATCTCGCGCATGATCTCGGCGGCGCGTTCTGTTTCGGTGCCGATGACCACGCGGTCGGGACGCATGAAGTCCTCGATGCTCGAACCTTCCCGAAGGAATTCAGGATTGCTGGCCATGTCGAAAGGCACCGGCGTGGTCTGGGCGCCGAGGATGGCGTTCTTGACCTTCCGCGACGTGCCTACCGGCACCGTACTCTTGGTGACCACCACGTAGTAGCGATTCATCATGGCGCCGATCTCCTCGGCGACCTGCAGCACAAACTTGAGGTCGGCCTCGCCGGAGTCGGCCATCGGCGTCTGGACGGCGATGAAGATGACGTCGGTCTTCTCCATGGCTTCAGCCAGCGAAGTGGTGAAGAACAGACGTCCTTCGTCGACGTTTTTTTGGACCAGCCGATCGAGACCCGGTTCGTAGATGGGCATGATGTTGGCATGCAGATCGGCGATCCGCTGCTTGTTGATGTCCACGCACCAGATCTCATGGCCGAAATCGGCCAGGCAGGCTCCCGACACCAGGCCCACGTACCCCGTCCCGATCATGCAAATTCGGCTCATCGATCCTTCTCCCTGTGCTGTGTAAGCAGCTCTTCATGAACTGTCGCTATGCCGACCTCAGCATCCGACGCACCGATGTGGATGTCCAGTCCCGTCTTCCGCCGGGGGCCACCATCACGAACGAATGTCAGATCTCGATATCATCAGGTGTTCATCAGCCTGAGCCATTCCTTGTAGATGCAGCGGTCCATGACCACGTCCAGCCCCGCGGCGCGGGCCTTGGCGGCGGCTTCTTCATGCACGACGCCCTCCTGAAGCCAGACGGCCTTGTCGCCGCGGGTGATGGCGGCGTCGACGATGTCGGGAACGGCTTCGCTGCGGCGGAACACGTCCACCACGTCCACGGGCCCCGGAACAGCGGCCAAGGTAGGATAGACCTTGATGTCCAAGACGTCTTCGAGGACGGGATTGACCCCGACGACAGCGAAACCCCGACCGATCAGAAACCGGGCGATACCGTGGCTGGCGCGGTCGGGTTTGTCGGAGATGCCCACCACGGCGATGCTGAGCATGCCGCCGAGCAGACGCCGGATCATGTCGTCCTCAGCCGGACCTGGGTCACCCTGTGTGATGTCGTTATCCAATCTCGAACCTCGTCGGGGAGTGGCACATGAGAAAATCGGGGTGATACCGCCCCGGTCGAGACATCGACATAGTCTATCCCCCGTCGCGGTCCTTGTCCAGCCGAGGCGACGGGTGTTTTTTCGTTTCCCCGGGGCGACGGCGTTGCTACCTTCGAACGATCGAAGGGGTTTCCAGAATCTCCGGAGGTCGTTCATGAATCCCGCGCTGATGTCCCTGGTGTTATTCGCTGCTCTTTGCTTCTTCCTCGATACCATGGCTGGACGCTGGTGGCTTCTTGCCGCCGCCGAATCCGAGCAGCGGGGGGATCGCCCCGCTGAACGCCTGCGCCGACTTTTCGTGATCGGCTTCGGTCAACAGCGACTGCTCTACGAGCGGGGAGCGGGCTGGATGCATGTGGGCATCTTCTTCGGGTTCTTGGTCGTGTCGCTGCGCACCATCACTCTCATCGGCCGCGGCTTCAGTCCGGACTTCAACCTCCCGGGTTTCGACGGTGTGGTGGGCGGCTTCTATGCCGGTTTGAAGGACATATTCGCGACGCTGGTGATTTTGGCGGTTTTGGTCGGCCTTTGGCGCAGGTTGATCGTCCGACCGTCCCGGCTGCATCTGAACCTGGAAGGCGTGCTGATCCTGCTGTGGATCGCGTTGCTGATGATGACCGACCTGATCGGCGACGCCGCTCTGTTCGCCTTGGATCCCGGTCACGCCGAAGCGGGATGGGCGGTCGTTTCCTCGGCTTTATCGGGAGTATTTGCAGGGATCGATGCCGGAACGGTCATGCTGTGGTGGAAGGTCATGTTCTGGGCTCATGTCGTTCTGGTGCTGGCGTTCTTGAATTTTCTGCCTTTCGGCAAGCATTTCCACGTGATCACCGCCCTGCCCAGCGTGTTCACCATGAAACTCACGGCCCCCGCCGTGATCGGGCGCATGGAGTTCGAGGGCAAAGAGTCGTTTGGCGTCGGCAAGGTCGAGGAATTCAGCTGGCGGCGGCTGCTCGACATGTACAGCTGTACCGAATGCGGCCGCTGCACCATGCACTGCCCCACCGCAACCACAGGCAAACCGTTGCAGCCCCGCGAGTTGATCATCGAGGAGCGAGATCATCTCTACGCCATCGCGGGCGAGTTGCAGAAGGTGGGCAAGCTGAAGTCCGCCGGGCGCCTGGACGAGGCGAAGGCCGTCGCCGCCGCGATCGAACGGCCGCCACTGGCCGGCGGCGTGATCGCCGAGGATGTGATCTGGGGCTGCACCACCTGCGGGTACTGCCAGACGGTCTGCCCAGTGGCGATCGAACACATCGATCATGTCATCGACATGCGCCGCTATTTGATGATGACCGAAGCAAAGATGGAACCGGCGCTGACCAACGCAGTGCGGGGTCTCGAAACCAACTCGAACCCCTGGAACGCGGCTTCGGCCGCCCGTGAGGATTGGATCGGCGAACTCGAGGTGCCGCTGCTGCGTGAGAAGGGCTCGGCTGAAGTCCTGCTGTTCGTGGGCTGTGCGGGAGCCTACGACGAGCGCAACAAGGATGTGCTGCGTTCGCTGTGTCGCTTGATGAACAAGGCTGGTGTGGATTATGCGGTGCTGGGAACCGAAGAAGGCTGCTGCGGTGACCCCGCACGTCGCATGGGGCACGAGTACCTTTTTGAAATGCAGGCCCAGCAGAACGTTGCCGCTTTCCTGAAGTACGATGTGAAGACCGTCGTGACAGCCTGTCCCCACTGCTTCAGCATGTTGGCCAACGAATACGGTCAGTTCGACCTGCAAAACCTCGAAGTGATCCACCACTCCGAGATGTTGGCCGAGCTGCTGCGCGACGGCCGGCTGAAGGTCGGCCGTGAGACGGGAAAGAAGGTCACCTATCACGACAGTTGCTATCTGGGCCGCCACAACGGCGTGTACGACGCCCCGCGCGAGATCGTCGATGCCCTCGGCCTGGACCGCGTGGAGATGCCTCGCCACGGCCGCGAGGGGTTCTGCTGCGGCGCCGGGGGCGCGAGGATGTTCATGGAAGAGGATCTCGGCGAGCGCATCAACCAGAACCGAGTAGCCGAAGCCGCCGCGACCGGCGCCGCCGAAGTCGGCACAGCCTGTCCCTTCTGCCTGACGATGATCGGCGACGGCATCAAGGAAACGGACCGGCAGGAGAGCCTGCAGGCCCTCGATCTGGTCGAACTCGTCGAACGCAATCTCGTGGATTGAACTGATTCGACTCGGATCTTGCGAATCAGGACCGATCGGGTATGATGGGACCGCTCCGTCGCGTTGGCGGGGCGGTTTCGTCGACAATGGAGGATGGAGCAAGTCATGGCGACCTACGAACCTGTGAAATCGACCCCGCGCCTCGATCCGATCTGGGCCCTCGGCAAGAAGTTCCTGGGCAGTGAACTACCGATCATGTGCGGTGCCATGACTTGGATTTCCGACCCGAAGCTGGTTTCCACGGTGAGCAACATGGGTGGGTTCGCATCCCTCGCCGGCGGTAACATGCCCCCCGAGATGTTTTCCGACACCATCGACGAAACCCGCCGTCTGACCGACCGTCCCTTCGCCGCGAACATCATTGTCATCGCGCCCAACTACCGGGCTCAGCTGGATATCTGCTGCGAAAAGAAGATGAGCCACATCGTTTTCGCCGGCTCGATCCCGCGCCAGAGCGATGTGGAGCAGGCCAAGGACAGCGGCGCCAAGGTCGTCTGCTTTGCTTCGACGGCCTCGATCGCCGAGCGCATGATCGCCTACGGAGCCGACGCTCTGGTTCTCGAAGGCAGCGAGGCCGGCGGCCACATCGGCCACGTTTCCACCATCGTGCTCTTGCAGGACATCCTGTTCAGCTACGGCGACAAGCTGCCTATTTTCGTGGCCGGCGGCATCGCCCACGGGGGCATGATCGGTCACCTGTTGCTGATGGGGGCAGCGGGCGTGCAGTTGGGCACGCGGTTCGTCGTGGCCGAGGAGTGCCAGGCCCACCCGAAGTTCAAGGAAGCCTTCATCAAGGCCCGTTCCCGCGAGGCGATCTCAACCCCCCAGTACAGCCACAAGCTCCCCGTTGTCGCCGTCCGCGCCTTGAAGAACCGGGCCATGGACAGGTTCGGGGAACTGCAGATGGAGTTGCTCCAGAAGCTGGCGTCGGGGGAGATCAACCGCCAGGAAGCCCAATTCAAGGTCGAGGAATACTGGGTCGGCAGCCTTCGCGAGGGGGCTGTGGACGGCGATGTGGACAAGGGATCGCTCATGGCCGGCCAGTCGGTAGGTCTGATCCGCAAGGTGCAGCCCCTGCGCGAGATCCTGCAGCAGCTCGTCGATGAGGCCGATCTGGCCGTCACGGGTGCCGCCCGGCGCTTGGAAGCTTAGGCACATCGGCTCAGCCCCGGCTTGACGCCGCCCGACCGGGATTCCTATTATACAATGCAGCCTGGAGCCGGGGGATGGTTCCAGGTGCCGACATCCCCACCCCACCCGACCGAGGTCGACCATGTCTGGAATGCGTCGTTGGTTTTTGTTGCTGACCGCCTGCCTCCTGCTCTGTGTCTTCTTCCTCGGTTGCAGCCGTGACGACAGCCCTGTCGATCCCGCCGCCCGCGGATCGATCGCCGTGATCGTCGGACCCGAAACCCAGGCCACGCCGTGGAGACTTGTCGGTCCCGGCGGTCTGGTGGTCGAGGGTGTCGAGAGCCGCATCATGGAGGGTCTCGCCGACGGCGAATACACTTTGACCTGGCAGGGACTCGACGGCTGGGTTCGTCCGTGGCCGACCTCGGTCAGTCACCGCATCGACGGCGGCAGGGCCTTCGTCGTCGAAGGTGAGTACCGCGAAAATGTGCCGAGTACGGTGGTCGTCACGACAACGCCCGCTGACGCCGCTGCGACCTGGACCTTGAGAGGCAGTGAAGGCCTGATGATCCAGGGCACCGGCGACCGGATCCTCGAGGACATCGACGCCGGTCACTACACCGTCGTCTTCGCTCATCCTGAAGGCTGGTTGAACACAGGCCGCCAGATCATCGAGGACGAAGTGTTCGGCGAGACACTCGAGCTGAGTGCCGAATTCGTTCTCGACGTCGTTGCTCCCGCCGGGTTCGAGTTTATCCCCGGCGGCACATTCACCATGGGCAGCTCGATCGAGGAGTGGGGGCACGGAATCGATGAGTTAGAGCACGAAGTTACCTTGACCAACGACATCTTCATGTCGAGTCGAGAGGTCACCAGGGTCCAGTTCAAAAACCTTCTGGTATGGGCCTACACGCAGGATCCGCCGCTGGTGACCGTACCGACGGTCTTCGACACGGTGTTCATCCGCACGGTGATCGATCCGGAAGATGCCTGCTCCGGCGTAGTCGAGATCGACGGCGGCGACACGGTCTGCGTTACGATCGCCTCGATCGATACGCTCTATCCCGTGATGGACAATCTCGATGTGCCGGACGGCTCAGCGCCGTCCCTCGAAATCGTGGTCTTGGCCAACATGGGTTTGGCCTACGATCCCGTCTTTTCGATCATCTCCATGACCGGCGCGCCCAACGAACCCATCATCGGCCTGAGCTGGTATGCCGCAGCCGCCTACTGCGACTGGTTGAGCCTTCGGAACGGTATGGCCCAGACCTACGATCATGCTGATTGGACCTGCAACGGCGGCGATCCTTACGGCGCCGAAGGTTATCGTCTGCCTACCGAGGCCGAGTGGGAGCGGGCCTGTCGAGCCGGTTCGGTCACCGCATTCACGAATGGTCCGGTCATCAACCCAGTATGTGACGATCCGAACCTGAACCTCGTAGGCTGGCACTGTGCTCAGGGTTTGTCCGACGTTGGCAGCCTGAGGAGCAATGCCTGGGGACTGCGTGACGTTCACGGCAACGCCTGGGAGTGGGTCCAGGACTGGCATGCCGACTACGTAGTCGGACCGGTTACCGATCCCGTCGTGTTGGAACAGCCTTTCCCTGGAGAAACTTCGGCCGTCGTCGGTCGCCCGATGTTCGATCCCTTCGAGATAAGCGACTTTTCCGAAGCCAAGTTCCTGGACCCGGTGCGTGTCATCCGCGGCGGCGACGCCACCCAGTTCTCGGTGGTCTGCCGCAGCGCCAACCGCAGCGGCTTCGATCCCTTCTGGACAAGCAACAAGATCGGTTTCCGGCCGGTCATGACGGTCAGCGGCATCGAGTAGGCAGTCATACCACCGACATATCTTCGAGGACGCGGAGACCTTCGGGGCTCCGCGTCCTGCTTTTTCGAGAGGATGGGAGAAGGATCAGGTGTTCTCGTCCAGGATGTCGTAGATCTCATCCTGAACTCGGAACGGGGGTTTGTCGTCTCGACGGAATTCGTTGCGCAGATCAGGATCGAGAATCCTTGCCTTGGTATTGTCGCGCCAGTGGGCCTCGATGATGGCTCGCACCTGGGTCACGAGCTTGGGATTGCGCAGGGGGACCATCACTTCGATGCGTTTGTCGAAGTTCCGGGGCAGCCAGTCTGCTGATCCGAGCCAGACTTCGGTGTTGCCGTCGTTGCCGAAGACCAACACGCGGCTGTGTTCGAGGAAGCGGTCGATGATACCCATGGCCTGAATATTCGTGCTGACGCCGTCGACGCCGGCTTTGATGGAGTACATGCCCCTGATGTTCAACCGTATGCTGACTCCGGCCTGAGACGCCTCGTAGAGACGAGAGATGACGGCTTCATCGCTCAGGTTGTTGAGTTTGACGTCCATCCAGGCGTCGCGACCCGCTTTGGCCAACTCGATTTCCCGGTCGATCTTCTTCACCACGCCTTCGCGCAGGTTGTAAGGGGAGACCAGGAGATGCTGGAAGGCTCCTGTACGGTAGGGTTTGCGGATCTGCTCGAAGACAGCACGGATCTCGCCGGCAACGTCTTCACTCGCGGTCAGAAGCATGAAGTCGGAAAAGACACGGCCGGTGTCCTCGTTCATATTCCCAGTGCCGATACAGGCATAATCGCGGTCCGCGCCCCGTTCCCGCCGTGTGATCAGGATGAGTTTGGCGTGAACCTTCAATCCAGGTACACCCATGATGACTCTAGCGCCTTCTTCACGCAGTCGCGCTGACCATAGCAGGTTCGCTTCCTCGTCGAAGCGGGCTTGGAGCTCCATGATCACCGTCACCTGCTTGCCGTTGCGCAGGGCGTTGATCAGAGCGTTGACGACGCTCGAATTGCGGGCGAGACGGTACAGACAGATCTGAATGGAACGTACTTTGGGATCCAGGGCCGCCTCGCGCAGCAGGGTCAGCACGTGGTCGAAGGAGTGGTAGGGAAAGTGGAGAAGGACATCGCGACGGCGGACGGCTCTGAGGTAGTTGCCGTCGGTGGGCAGGTCCGGATGGGCGACCGCAGGGCGTTCCGGTGAAGCGAGGCTGCCCTTGCCCACAGTGGGAAAGTTCATCAGATCACTGCGGTGGTGGTAGCGGGCGCCGGGAGTCAACGACTCGTCCCGCGGGATTTTCAGCTTGGTGAGCAACAGGTCGAGCATGTCGTCGGGCATGGAGCCGTCGTAGAGGAAGCGTACCGGGGATCCGAACCCCCGACGTTTGATGCTGCGGGAAATCCGGCTGAAGTAGCTCTCCTGAATGTCGTCGTCCAGGTCCAGCTCGGCGTCCTTGGCGAACTTCACCATATAGGCATCGTGGGTGTCGTGGGGAAAGAGCGAGAACACCGAACCCAGGTTGTAGCGGATGACATCGTCGAGGTAGGTCAGGTCGTGCTCCTCGTTCCGGGAGGGGAGCACAACGAATCGGTTCAGGACATCGGTGGGGATTCCCATCAGGGCATAACGAGGTTTGCGCTTTCCCCGTGAGTCACTCAAGCGGACGGCCAGGTAGATGGCTTGATCGACCAAAGGGGGCAGGTCGCCACGGCCACGGATCATGATGGGGTGGAGCCGGTGGCGGACGATCTTGTGGAAGTACGCCTCGACGAAGGAGGCCTGTTGCTCGTCATAGGCGAGTTCGTCGATCATATGGATGCCATGCTCGCCCAGCTCGACGATGAGCTGTTCGTAGAGGGCATTGTAGCGAGCATGCTGACGTTTGGCTTCGCGCATGACCTGGTCGAGCACCTGTTTGGGATCGTGCCTGATGAACTCGCGGCTGCGGAAGCCGAGGCCGGCCAGACGTCGCAGGGTCGCCACGCGCACGCGGAAGAATTCGTCCAGGTTCGACGAGTAGATTCCGAGGAACTTGAGCCGGTCGATCAGCGGCACGCTCAGGTCTTCGGCTTCCTGGAGCAATCGCTCGTTGAAGGCCAGCCAGCTGACTTCCTTCGGCGTGAACAGATCGTCGGTCAGCTCGAACCTCGGTTCGGTCATGGTTTGTCCTCGAGGTGTGCGCCTGGATGGTCCTGATGGCGGCAGACCAACCGCAGGGTTGCCGAGCCTGGTGAGACATCCGCCCAGTCGGCTCCTTCGAGATCGAGGACGACGGCCGAACTGGTCGCCAGTTGATCGACGAAGTCCGGACAAAGCCACTGAGCCAACCAACTCATGCCTGGGTTGTGGCCGAACACGACGACTTGACGAGCACCGTCGGCGTGACGGCGCACCACGGACATCAGGGTTGTCGGGTCGGCGTGATCGTAGATGTCGCGGTCGTAGGAGGGCAGCAGTCCGGAGGTCATGACGTCGAGAGCCGTGTCGGCCGTCTGGGAGGCCCGCGGTGCCGGACTGGTCACCGCGCAATCCCAGGTGACGCCGGCCTCGGCCAGCATTTCTGCCACGAGTCGGGAGCGGAGCACGCCTTTGGGGGCAAGCTCCCGCTCAAAATCGGCTCTATGGTGAGGCTCGGCCTTTCCGTGGCGCATGATCGTCAAGGTGAGCACGGCGGATCCTTGGTCCGTGTGGGGTCGCCTCGTTCCGTTCCTCAATCGAGGGCGGCGATCGCGTCCCTGAATGCCGGCACGACATCGAAAAGGTCGGCGACGATGCCGTAGTCGGCGGCCTTGAAGATGGGTGCGTTGGGGTCCTTGTTGATCGCCACGATGCACTTCGAGGAGCTCATGCCCGCGAGGTGCTGGATGGCGCCGCTGATGCCTATGGCCACGTACAGCTTCGGGCTGACGGTCTTGCCCGTCTGGCCCACCTGGTTGGCGTGGGG
>CALEMW010000099.1 GCA_937910695.1 uncultured bacterium | reverse complement strand
TGGCACTCCTTGCCGATCTGGGTCACCTCCATCACGACCGACTCCCCCACCCGCACCCGGTCGCCGACGGCGGCCTCGCGCCGCCAATCGACGCCGGTGGTGATGAGGTTCTCGGCGAAGGCGCCGTCGACCAGGTCCGGCAGCACCTGCTTGACCCGGGCGATGCTCTCGCTCGCCAGCAGCGAGACCTGACGGTGCCAGTCGCCGGCGTGAGCGTCGCCTTCGATGCCGTGGCCGGCGCGCAGGTCGGCCTCGGGGATCGGCACCTTCACGGTGCCCTTCCTGACGCTGATGCAGATGGTGTCGAGGATCGCCATACGTCTCCCGTCTCAGCCGCCGATGCTGGCCATGCTCTGGTGTGCGGGGTCGTCGCGGTCGCGGGCCGCGGCGTGGCCGTCGTCGAAGCGGCCGGCCACCGCGGCGCCGATCGCGGCGATCAGTTCGTCGTCGGTGGCGCCCGTGCGGATCAGCGTGCGCAGGCTCACCCGCGCGGCGCCGTACAGGCAGGTGCGCAGCGCGCCCTGGGCGTCGATGCGCAAGCGCGAACAGGTGGCGCAGAAGGTCCGGCTGTGGCCGCGGATCAGGCCCACGCGGCCGCGCCAGCCCTCCACCGCGTAGATCTCGTCCACGCCGCGGGGATCGCCCACGGCCCGTTCCAGGTGCACCCTGCTGTTGAGGATTTCAAGAATGCCGTCGCCGTCGATGCTCCGGCCCGCGAGCAGGCCCGTGCCGTCGAAGGGCATGGGCTCGATGAAGCGCACCGTGAGGTCGCGGTCGCGGGTCAGCTCGACGAAGTCGGGCAGCTCGTGATCGTTCACGCCGGGCAGCACCACGACGTTGACCTTCAGGCCCAGGCCGGCGGCCGGGATCTCGTCGAGAAGCGGCAGCACGTCGGCCAGCACGTCGCGGCGGGCGATGGTCTCGAAGGTGGCGGGGTCGAGGCTGTCGAGGCTCAGGTTGATGCGGCGCACGCCGGCAAGGCGGAGGTCGTCCAGGCGCCCCCGCAGCAGCACGCCGTTGGTGGTCAGCAGGATCTCGGGCGAGCCGGGCAGGGCCCCGAGACGGGCCATGAAGTCGACCACGCCGCGACGCACCAGCGGCTCGCCGCCGGTGATGCGGATCTTGCGCACGCCGCGGGTGACGAGCAGGCGGCAGAGGCGCTCCATCTCCTCGAAGCGCAGCACGTCGTCGTGATCGACCAGCGCGATGCCGTCGGCGGGCATGCAGTAGCGGCACCGCAGGTTGCACCGGTCGGTGACCGCGAGGCGGAGATAGTCGAGAACGCGCCCCTGAGGGTCCCTCAGAGCCGCCGGTCGGGTTTGTGCGGGCATGTCTTCCTTCCAAACACGGGAGCTGACCGCGCCGTTTCCAGTGCGGCCGTATCGGCCCTTCGCCGTGTCCTGTAAGGAGTTAGGCAGCCGGGCTGGAATACGATGCCTCGGTCGTCGGCCGCCATTCTACACGATGCCGCGCAGGACGGGGACCGAAAGTGTCGTCTCTAGCCTGCGGCGTCTTCGGTGCACGAGTAGGCGAAGCACGCCGATACCACGTGGGGCAGTTCCAGGATCGTCTTGAGCTTGGCGGTCTCGTCGCCGTCGTCGTCGCCTTCGACGGTCACGACGATGCGCCCCTGCTCGTCCTTGAAGTGCACGTCGCAGAGTCCGCTCGCGACGAGCGACGCCTCCACGTCGGCGAGGTGTTCGGCCCTGGTCGTGACCACGATGCTCGAGATGTTCATGGGCGTCCTCCGACGCGGGCGGTGATTTCGATGGCGTCGACCGGACAGGCCGCGACGCACAGGCCGCAGCGGGTGCACGCCTCGTCGTCGACCACGGGATTCCACAGCCCCGCGAACACGACGGCCCGGTCCGGGCAGCGGTCGGCGCACTGGATGCACATGGTCCTGTTCCAGGCCAGGCAGCCCCCCCGCGCGAGGATGATGTCGGCAGCGATGCGGCGGCCGACGTCCGTGTCGAGAGCCGCCGGCCCGCACGCCGCGGCGCAGTCGCCGCAGTAGGTGCAGCCCGCTTGCGAGACGTCCAGGTACGGCACACCGGCGTCGTCGAGGCGGACGATGGATTCTCCACATGCCGTCTGACAGCCGGGAGCCGCGCCGTTCCTGGCGGCGGCGCATGCGAGGCAGACGGTGCGCAGCGCGGCCGGATCGTCCGTGTAGGGCATCGGGATCCGGGCCCGGCTCTGCTGCCAGAAGCCCGGTCTTATCATCCCCCTGAAGAGATCACGACGCGTGCACTCCACGCTACTTCACGCCCTCGTTCAGCGTATCGAGCAGGTTCGACGAGTTCCGCCGCTCCAGGGCGCGGTAGAAGGGCTCGAACGAGTTGGCGACCAGGGCGTCGGTGTTCGCCTGCGGGGCATGGCACAGGGTGCAGTTGTAGTTGGCCGGATTGAGATCCGTAAGCTGGCGGTCGTTGCGCATATCGTAGAGATGGCTCGCCGGTACCGAAGTAGCGCCCACATCAGCGGCGTTCTCGGGCGTATGGCAGCCGGCGCACTGGTTGTCGTCGCGGGTGATGGGCAGCAGGCCGTCGACGGTGTGGGGGATCATCGGCGGTGCGTTCTCGAAGGCGCGGGGCGCGAGTTCGCTGTCGCCCGGCTCGGCGGCGTCGAAGCTCACCGCGGGCGTGCCGCCGTCGGCGGTCAGCGGGACGTTGCGGTAGCTGAGCTCGTCATCGGACACCTCGGCCGGAGGCGGCGGCGGTGCAGGTGCCACGGCCGGTTCGGGACAGGCCTTCTTCGAGCAGCACCCCGCCCCGGTCGCAGCGCAGCCGGCGAGCAGGGCGATCCCGGCCAGAAGCAGGATCGAGAGCATCACCACACGGTTGGACTTCAACATCACGAACCTCCCGTTCGAATGGAAAGAGCGTTCCTACGAAAATCGAAGCGGAGCGCCTGGTCGTCGCACACGTCGATGCAGCGCCCGCAGTTGGTGCATTGGGAATCCAGGACCGAGCCGCTGGCCTTGCCCACGAGCTCGAGCACCTGGTGCTCTGGACATACGCGGACGCAGAGTCCGCAATCGGTACAATTCATGTGGACGTGCCGTACCCTCAGCAGCCCGAACCGCCCCACCAGGGAGTGAAATGCGCCCAGCGGACAAAGATGGCCGCAGAACCCGTTGCGCCGCACGGCCCAGTCGAACAGGAAGACCGCGGCCACGAAGAACCAGCCGGCTCCCATGCCGAAGATCAAGCCGCGGTGCAGCATCCCGATGGGGCTGACGGCTTCGAATGCCGCCACCCCGGTCAGGGCCGACAGCACGAGGCTCAGGCCGAGGGCCCAGAAACGGATCGAGCGGCCCGAGGGCGTCTGCGGATCCTCGTCGCCGCGCAGGCGGTTCGCCAGGTCGGTCACCAGGTTCAGCGGACACACCCAGGCGCAGAACGTGCGGCCGCCGAGCAGGGCATAGACCGCCAGAACCACGACCGCGCCGATCAGCACGTCGGCCCCCAGAGACCCGCCCGCCGCGAGCAGCTGCGCCGTGGCGAAGGGATCGGAGAGCGGCACCACACCCAGCAGCTGGGAGTGGCTCAGGTCGCCCCGGAGGATCGTCCAGCCGAAGGCGCGCCCTCCGAACAGCAGAACCAAGGCCCCGAGCTGTACGAAGCGACGCAGGACGACGTACTTCCCGATGGCGAGGCTAGTCATGATCGACCTCGCCATCGTTCAACCAGTCGAGGGCGTTCCCCTGTTCGGATCCCACCGGGGTCGCCGGGTCGATGCGGCCCTCGTCCTCGGCGTCCCAGCCCCGCACGTAGTCGTCGCCGACGCGACCCTGCACCACGTCGCGGGGCAGCACGCGGATCGACGCCTTCTCGGTCACGCACGCCCGCTCGCAGAGCCCGCAGCCGGTGCAGTGGTCGTCCTGCACCACCGGCATCAGCACCGCATGACGCCCGGTGCGTTCGTTGCGGGAATGCTCGATGACGATGGCCTTGTCGATCAGCGGACACGCCCGGTAGCAGGCGTCGCAGCGCAGGCCCCAGGCGGCGAGGCAGTGGTCGCGGTCGAGGACCGCCAGGCCCATGCGCGCCCTGTCGACGTCCAGGGCGCCCGTCTCGTCGCTGACCGCCGAGCGCGCGAGGGCGCCGGTGGGGCAGGCGACGGTGCAGGGAACGTCCTGGCACAGATGACACGGCACGTCGCGCGGGGTGAACACGGGCGTTCCCGCGGCCGCCGCCTCGCCGGGAGTCGCCAGGGAGAGCGTGCCGTAGGGACACGCCTCCACGCAGGTGCCGCAGCGGATGCAGGTGCTCAGGAACGCGTCGCCGGCCAGGGCGCCGGGGGGGCGCAACGCCAGCGGGGCGTGCTTCGTCGTCGCGACGAAGCCGCCCCACACCGCGCCTCCGGCCGCGGCCGCCGCCGCGCTCCGGAGCAGTCCCTGCAGGAACCCGCGCCGGTCCATGCCGCCCGACGAGGACACGCTAGGCCCTCGTCACCTTCACGGCGCACTTCTTGAAGTCCGTCTCTTTCGAGAGCGGGCAGGTGGCGTCGAGGCACACCTTGTTGATCAGCACGCGCTCGTCGAAGAACGGCACGAACACCGAGCCCTTGGGCATGACGTTGCGGCCCCGGATGGCGATGCGCGCCTTCACGCGGCCCCGGCGGCTCTCGATCCACACTTCGGAGCCGTCGGCGAAGCCCTGATTTCTGGCGTCGGACCCGTTCATGTAGCACAGGGCCTCGGGCACCGCGCGGTACAGCTCGGGCACGCGCATGGTCATCGTCCCGGTGTGCCAGTGCTCGAGCACGCGGCCGGTGACCAGCCAGAACGGGTACTCCGCATCGGGCATCTCGGGCGGGTCCATGTAGGGCCGGAAGAAGATCTTGGCCTTGTTCTTCAGGCCCGTCTTCTCACCAGCGGCAGGTCCAGCGAGATCGCCGCTCGGCAGTTCCTTGAGGGCCGGACCGTAGAAGGCGAATTTCTCGTCGCTCGACCGGGCCACATACGGATCATAGTCGGCGTTGAAGCGCCACTCGGTCTCCTTGCCGTCGATCACCGGCCACTTGAGCCCGCGGGCCGAATGATAGGCGTCGAACTCGGCGAGGTCGTGCATGTGGTCCACGCCGAACTTGCGGTACTCCTCCCACAGGTACTTGTGGACGAAGAAGCCGTAGCCCTCGAAGCCGGCGACCTTGCGCTTGTCGCCCTCGGCGAGGGTGTTGAGCGATCCGGCGCCCACGGGATCAGGCCAGGCGTAGGCCTTGGCATCGGCGTTGGCGTAGAGCACGTCGAAGAGGGTGTCGGTGTCCTTGTAGCCCATGGCGCGGGCGTCGGCCATCACGTCGGGAAGAGTGAGGGAGTCGTCGATCCTCCACTCCTTCCAGACCTCGCCCAGGGTGAGACGCTTGGCGAACTCCATGGCCTGCCAGATGTCCGGCATGGCATCGCCCACCGGTGTGACCTGCTGCTTCCAGTGCTGGGTGCGGCGCTCGGCGTTGCCGTAGGCGCCCCACTTCTCGAAGATCATGGCGCTGGGCAGGATCAGGTCGGCCACCTTGGCCGAGACCGTCGGGTACACGTCGGAGCAGACGATGAAGTTGTCCATCTCCCGCGCGGCCTTGATCCAGTGGTTGGCGTTGGCCGTATTCTGCCACGGGTTGCAGACCTGCACCCAGGCCCACTTGATCGACCCGTCCTCGATGTCGCGCAGCAGCTTGGTGTAATGGCTGCCGGGCTTGCCGTTGAGGGTCTTGGCCGGCAGCTTCCACAGCTTCTCCGCTGTCTCGCGGTGCTTGGGATTGGCCACCACCATGTCCGCCGGCAGACGATGGGCGAAGGTGCCCACCTCGCGGGCGGTGCCGCAGGCGCTGGGCTGGCCGGTGAGGCTGAAGGCGCCGTTGCCGGGCTGCGCCTGCTTGCCCAGCAGCAGGTGCACCATGTAGGCCTGCTCGTTCACCCAGCTGCCGCGGGTATGCTGGTTCATGCCCATGGTCCAGTAGCTGACGACCTTGCGGCCCTGCTCGACGTACAGGTCGGCGAGCTCCTGCAGCTTGGCCTTGTAGTCTTCCAGTGGCTCTTCGGAGTCGCCCTTGGAGAGCTCGGCCACGAAGTCGAGGGTGTAGGGTTCGAGACCCTTCTTGAAGTCCTCGAAGGAGATCAGCCAGTGCGCGCCGGCGGCCGCGGCGTGCTTCATCTCCAGCGTGTCGCCTTCCTTGTAGCCGAGATGAGCGAGGGTCACTCCTTCGGCCTTGCTGACTGTCTTGGCCACTTCCTTGGTCATGGTCTCGCGCTCGGCGGCGCCGTACTTGGGATGGTCGGGATTGCTGCGCATGCCGTAGCCGATGTCCACGTGGCCGGTGGCGAACACGGTGAACTTGTCCACGAACTCCTGGTCGATGGCCTCGGGGTGCTCGTGCACGATCTCCCGGGCGATGTAGTTCCAGATGGCCAGGTCGGTCTGGGGCTTGAAGATGATCTCGGTGTCGGCCAGGTTCGAGCTGCGGTTGGTGAAGGTCGTCAGGTTGATGAGCCTGACGCGATCGGGGTTGGAAAGCTTGCGGTCGGTGATGCGCGACCAGAGGATCGGATGCATCTCGGCCATGTTGGCGCCCCAGAGCACGGCCGTATCGGTGTGCTCGATGTCGTCGTAGTTGCCCGACGGCTCGTCGATGCCGAAGGCCTGGATGAACCCGACCACGGCGCTGGCCATGCAGTGACGCGCGTTGGGATCGATGTTGTTGCTGCGCAGCCCGCCCTTGACGAGCTTCACCATGGCGTAGCCCTCTTGGACCGTATACTGGCCGGAGCCGAACACGCCGATGCCGGTGGGGCCCATCTCGCCGTAGTACTGCTTGAACTTGGCGGCCATCACGTCGAAGGCCTGCTCCCAAGAGACTTCCTTGAACTTGCCGTTCTTGTCGAACTCGCCCGCCGCATTCACCCGCAGCATGGGTTTGGTCAGACGGTCCTCGCCGTACATGATCTTGGCGTTGAAGTAACCCTTGATGCAGTTCAGGCCGCGGTTCACCGGTGCGGCCGGATCGCCCTTCACCGCGACAATGCGGTCGTCCTTCGTGGCGATCATGATGCCGCAGCCCGTGCCGCAGAACCGGCAGACGGACTTGTCCCAGGTCCAGTCACGCTCTGTCTCGGCGGCGGCGGCGAGGGCGGAAGGCGGCAGGTTCATGCCGACGGCGCCGGCCGCGCTGACGGCGGCGGCCTGCTTGATGAAGTCGCGACGTGTGAGGGTCATCTCGTACCTCTTTCAGGACCGGACCGAACGAACCGATCGTGGGGAGTTGGACGGGATCCGCACCGGGATCTCCCGTCGAGTACCCGGGAATTCAAACATTTCTCTACCACGTGGTAAAGTTATTTCTTAAACAATGACGGCCGCTCACACTGGAAAGCGGCCGTCACTGAAGCAACTGGTTGTCATCATTAATGATTATGAATGATATCGCACCAACCCGAACGGAACGCAGACTGTCAGAACATCACGACGATGCTGCCCACGAACGCCGACCCGGAATCATAGGCTGTCACCGCGCCATCCAGCACGAGTCGATCATCGAACACGATCGCTCCGCCCATATGGAAGGGCGAAGTCCATCCCAGGTCGTGACCGCCGAGCTTGGCCATCTGCAGAGTGATGCCCATGTACGGATAGATATCCCAACGTCCCTCGCCGTAGGCCGCCATCGTCACCTCGCCGCCCATCGTCATGCCTGAAGCCGTTTGTATGCTCGAGTATCCGCTGTCGTCGGCGGGATAGTGAAAACGTCCCTGCTCGAGCCCCATCAGAACGGTGAGCCCGTAGGGTCGTTCGGGAGTCGGTTTGCTGAGGTGCCCTTGGAAGGACTCGATCACCGAGGCGTAGGTCCGGCCGTTCCCGAGTGACTGCCGGGAATACTGAAGCCCGAAGTCGACATTGCCCTTGATCGAGTAGCCCCCCACCGCCGCAAAGCCGTCGCTATCGTCTTTGGTGAAGTAGGCCGCACCCGCATAAGCGGTCGACTCTCCTTCGGCGGTGAAGCGCCCCTGGGCGTAGACGGATGTCGTTGCGAGCAGGCTGAAAAGAATGGAGACCATGATCTTCATTCTGGATCATTCCTTTCGTGGCTGGACCTGGATCTCACCGTATTTTTCAGGATAGCGGGCTGTTTTCTCCGCATAGAATTCACGGACGTATTTCAGATCCGCTGCGATGTCCCCCGTCGGCGTGAAGGACCCGCCGACCCCCACGATCTTGTCTGCATAGTCCAGGTAGCCCAAGACGACAGGGACCTGGGCCGAGACGGCCAGATAGTAGAACCCCGTCTTCCAGGCATGGGTGAGGGATCGTGTTCCCTCAGGTGCGAGGCTGAGCGAGGAGAGTTCACCGGAGGCGAATCGTTCGGTCATGGAATCGATGAAGTTGGAACTGATACGCCTATCTACCGGGATGCCGCCCAGACCTTTCATGATCGGCCCCAGAGGGCCTGCGAAGAGAGTGTGCTTGCCGACCCAGTGCACGTCCACACCGAGGGCCCACATGCCGAGCATCCCCACGGGGAAATCCCAGTTGCTGGTGTGGGGCGCGCCGATCATCACGTACCGCGGCGGCAACGGGTGGGAGCGGTCCACCGTCCAGCCGAAAAGTCTGAGGATGGCCTCGGATAAAGGCATCATTCCTCCCCACCCGGAACATCCATGCCGGTTCTGGACGGCGCATCCGATCGCGTGGCCTCGACGGCCCCTGAGGCGATGCCGTGACCCAGGACGACCTGGGACACGTAGTGCTTCCGATCGTTCAGCCGCGACCAGCCCGTCCCCCAGCTCAGGGCCCAGGCGATCTTGCCGAACCACGCGGACTCGACGGATTTGCCGGCGTTCAGCCAGGGAATCGCCGCCATGAACGTGTGCCCCGAGGCGGTGTTGTCGTCGTGCATGGGCCGCCAGCGAGGATCGCCGTGCTCGTCGGTCGGACGGCCACCGCCGCCGACCCGCTGGATCGTCCACAGCGCAGGCAGCCCCACGATCAGGCATTCGAAGTTCCGGCGTCCCCATTGCAGAACGGGCGATGATCCGACGAAACCGTCGAGCAGGGCGAAGCCGCCCCAGACGAAGAACCAGAATCGTTCACCGAACCCTTTGAAGGCTTCGGCCGCCGCATCGCTCCCGGGCCCACGAACCCGCGACGTGTGCCACTTCTCCACGGCGGTATCCACCCCCGAATGAGCCAGCACGAAGGCGCCCGCGGTGGTGACGCCGAGCTTCAACAAGCTCCGCCGCGACATCAGAGAGCGGTAATGGGTGCCCGTTTGGGAGAACGGCCGCACGCCACGGGCAGCGCGGACGCTTTCCGCAGCGCGCAATGCCCGTACCGCCGAACCGACAGCCACGATCAGCAGCACCACGGCGACGATTCCCGCGACGATCATGCCTCACCCCCGACGTCCAGCGGCGCGGGCGGTATTCCGCCGCCCAGAACATCGGCCACCAGGGCGCCCACCGCCGGCGACGAGGTGAGTCCCGGAGAATCGATGCCGGTGAGTGCGACGAGTCCCTCCCGTTCACCGTCATAGCGCCGAATCCGGAAGTCTGCAAAGGGACCGGGGAATTCGAGCTTCGGCCGGATCCCGCTCATCACGGGATTCAGGTCTTCGGGTTCGAGCCAGGGCAGGAAACGTACGGCGCCTTCGTAGAAGGGTGTCAGCCGGAGTGGGTCGACGGCATAATCCTCGACCCCTCGCACGACCGGTTCGAAGTCGGGCCCAAGGCGCATCTGTCCGCCCAGGTCGAGGCAGACATGCACGCCGAGAGTGTCTTTGGCGCGGGGCGGAACAGGGTAAACGAGCCTGTTCACACGGCCGGCATGGCGCGGGTCGATGCTGAAGTAGTTGCCCTTCACCCAGGTCTGCCGCAGGCCTTCGGCGTCGACGTCGAGGCCGGTCATCGCCACCAGATCGTCGGCGTGCAGGCCGCCGCAGAGCACGAGGTGCGTCGAGGCGTGGGTCCAGGTTTCGTCGCCGCGGCGCGCGGTGACGAGCCAGGCGCCGTCGCGTCGTTCGAGGGCCGTGACCTCCGTGCCGGTCATCAGCAGGGCGCCGTGTTCGGCGGCACGGTCGGCGTAGGCACGAGCCGCACCTTCAGCATCGACGATTCCGGTCCGCGGCGACCACAATCCCGCGACAGCCTTCACGTCTGGTTCCATCGCAAGCAGTTGGTCGGCGTCGAGTCGGTTGAAGTCCTCCACGCCGTTGGCCAAACCCCGCGCAAGGATCGGATCGAGGCGCTCGGCCTCGTCGTCGTCCACGGCCACGATGAGCTTGCCGCACTCACGGTACGCCACACCAGCCTCGGCGCAGAATACCTTGAGCAGGCGTCGTCCGCGGACGCAGCAGTCGGCCTTGATCGATCCGGGGGGATAGTACATGCCGCCGTGGGCGACTTCGCTGTTGCGCGAGGTGACGCCGGCGCCCAGACGGGCTTCCTTCTCCAACAGGACGACCTCGAACCCGGCGCGCGCCGCCGCATCTGCAACGGCGCACCCGGTGATGCCTCCTCCGACGATGGTCGCCTCGACGGTGACCATCTCACCTCCTGCGGGCTGCTAGCTCTTGGACGCCACGTACGCTTCGAAGTCCGTCGACTTGTAGCTTCCCGAGGACACGTAGTCCAGCACGATCGTGAAGCAATCAGCCTCCACGAAGCCGGGCTGGTAGTCGATCACGATGGGTCTGCCGGTCGCTCGATGACTAGCCCAGGCCCTGAGGCCAGGGGTCATGACGGGGCGGGGGCGTCGAAAACTCCATACGAGCTCCGCCTACCGGATGGTCCAGCTCCAGACGCCACGCATGCAGGGCGATGCTGCGGTTGGCCAGAGGCTCCACGTCGCCGTACTTCTGATCCCCCAGAATGGGCAGTCCGATCTGGGCGAGCTGAGCACGGATCTGGTGCCTCCGACCCGTGATGGGCCGCACCCTCAACACGCTCTTATCCGTGCCGGCGCTCACGACTTCCCATTCGAGGCGGGCTTCCTTGGCCCCCTCGAACTGATAGTCCTCGATCGGGGTCTTGCGGTCGCGATCCCCGCGCTGGCCCATGAAGTGGACCAGCTCGCCGGACTGTTCGTAAGGACAGCCCTTCACGACGGCGAGGTAGGTCTTGCGTACCGTATTGTCTCGGAACTGAGCCGAAAGTCGACCGGCCGCCTTCGAGGTCCGAGCTAGAACCATCACTCCGGAAACCGGTCGGTCCAGTCTGTGCACCAGACCCAGGAAAACATTTCCGGGTTTATTGTATTTCTCGCGAATGTGCTCTTTGACAAGCTCAAGGAGCGACACGTGGTTCGTGTCGTCGCCCTGAGAAAGCAGCCCGGAGGGCTTTGCGACCACCAACAGGTGGTTGTCCTCGTGGAGGATCTTAATGCGTTGATTGGCCATAGTAGGAGCAAGATAGTACCGATTCGGCCGAATTGAAATGAAGGATCGATTGCACGCTACTGTGTTCAGGAATGCCCATCCTTGCCGATATCGAATATGATGCGCCGAAATCTGCACCATTTCATTCCAGGAGTTCCATGGATTCAGGACGCTGGGAGCGCCTCCAGGCCCTTTTCGACGAGATCGTCGAGTTGACGCCCACCCAAAGGGCGGATGCCTTGGCGCGCCTGTGTCCCGACGACGATGTCCTCCGCGATGAAGTCGCTGCCATGCTCGCCGCCGATGATGCCGACCCCGGTTTTCTCGAAGATTCAGTGGCTGAACTTGCCGGTCTCGATGGTCTGGAACTGCCTGTCGGCGCCTCGGTGGGACCCTACCGGATCATCCGCCTGCTCGGCGAAGGCGGCATGGGAATGGTCTATGAAGCCGAACGCGACGACGATCATTTTCAGCGCCGCGTGGCGCTGAAGGTCATCAAGAAGGGGATGGATACCCGGCGTGTCGTCAAGCGCTTCCGGGCTGAGCGTCAGATCCTCGCCTCTCTGGCCCATCCCAACGTCGCCCACCTCTTCGACGGGGGCCTGACCGACGACGGTTCGCCCTTTTTTGCCATGGAGCTGGTGGACGGCGCCCCCATCGACAGCTATTGCATCGATAACAACATCCCTCTGCCGCGTCGACTCGAACTGATGCGCGATGTCTGTTCCGCCGTGCAGCACGCTCACCAGAACCTTGTCGTGCACCGCGACCTGAAGCCCGGCAACGTCCTGGTGACCGCCGACGGCACCGTCAAACTGTTGGACTTCGGCATCGCCAAGCTCCTCGACGAATCCGGAGGTACGGACCTGCCGGCGACCGTCGAAGGACCGCGGCCCATGACGCCGGACTTCGCAAGCCCGGAACAGATCCGCGGTGAGCCCCTGACAACCGCAGCGGACATCTACTCCCTCGGCGTCCTGCTCCACGTCCTGCTGACCGATCGACGCCCCTACGATCTGACTAGCATCACATCCCACGAGCTGTACGCCGCCGTCGAGGCCCTCACACCGCCGCGGCCCAGCGACTCCGACGTTCCCTGGGCCTCCCGCCTGCGCGGCGACCTCGACGTCATCGTGCAGACCGCCATGCACACCGACGTCGCCCGGCGCTATCGATCAGCCGAGGCCCTCGCCCACGATCTCGAGCGTCATGCCGGCGGGCATCCCATCGCCGCTCGGCGCGACAGCATGGGCTACAGGACGAGCAAGTTCCTCCGCCGCAACAGGGTCGGGGTAGCCGTCCTGGCCGGCGTGTTCATCATGACCCTTGCCTTCGCCGTCGCCATGGGCCGGCAGGCTCACCTCATCAGTCACCAGTCTCAGGAGATCGCCACGGAGCGGGACCGGGCTGAGGAGATCACAGGCCTACTCGTAGACATGTTCGACATTTCCAACCCCTACGGAGAGCACGAAGCCAGCGGCGACACGATGATGGTCCGTGACTTCCTCCAGCTCAGCGGCGACCACATGCTCGAAGAGCTCGACGATCAGCCCGAACTCCGCGCCACCATGGCCCATCTCCTGGGACACCTCTCCGGGAATATGGGGCAGTACGAACGGGCCCATCGCCTCACGAGCCTGGGCCTTGAGTTGCGGCGAGTATTGTACGCCGGCGATCATCCGGACATCGCCACCAGCCTGGACTACCTCGGCACCATCCACCAAAAGATCGGCGAGACGGACGAGGCCGTCGGATACTTCCGCGAGTCCCTCGCGATGCGTCGTCGCCTCTACCCGTCGCCGCACCTGCTACTGGCCGAAAGCCTCAACAACATGTCCTGGGTTCTCGACGGCACTGGCGATGCCGAACAGATCGTGGGACTCGACACCGAAGCCCTGGCCATGCGCCGCACGCTTCTGGGCGACGACCATCCCGACGTGGCCCAGAGCCTCAACAACCTGGCCGTGACGTTCTACTTCGACGGCGACTTCGCCGCGGCCGAGCCCATGTACCGCGAGGCCTTGGCGATCCGGCGGCGCGCCTTCGGGCCCGATCACCCCTACGTGGCCAACACCATCAACAACCTCGCCCGTCTGCTGCGCGATACGGATCGCTACGCGGAAGCCGATACGCTCTTCGCCGCAGCCATCGACATCTGGGAGCGCGCGCTCGGCGTCGATCATCCCCGGATCTCCGCAGGACACTACAACCGCGCCCTGACGGCAGAACAGCTGGGGGATCTGCCCCGGGCGATCACGTCGATGACCCGCGCCCTGGACATCGACCGCACATCTCTGCCGGCCGGTCACCTCTATATCGGCGGCGACGCCCTGGAGCTGGGACGGCTGCTCCTGCTCGCCGACCGCGCCGCAGATGCCATCGACCCCCTCCGCGAAGCCCTGGCGATCTACGAAGCCCAGGACCAGCCCTCTGCTGAGGACGTCGCCCAGGCTCGGGATCTGTTGAGCCGGGCTCTCGCCGCAACGGAAGAGGGTGCCTCGTGAGCCGCGCCGAAGTCACCCGCCTGCTCCACCTCGGAGAACAAGGCGACATCAGCGCCGTGGACGAACTGCTGCCCCTCGTTTACGACGAACTGCGCGCCTTGGCCCGCAGGGTGCTCAGCAACGAAGCCCGCCAGCCGACCTTGGCCACCGTCGACCTGGTCCATGAGGCCTATCTCAAGCTCGTCGATCAGACCCGCGTGTCGTGGCAGGGACGCGGCCATTTCATGGCCGTGGCGGCCATGGCTATGCGCCGCATCGTCGTGGACCGTGCACGCAAACGCAAACGCATCAAACGAGGCGGCGACGGCCAGCACGTCCAGTTCGACGAAAACATCGACGCCTTGTCCGAGGACAAGGCCGAAGAGGTGATCCTCATCGACCTGACCCTCCATAGGCTTGCCGAGATCGACGATCGTGCGGCCCGCATCGTGGAGTGCCGCTACTTCGCCGGCCTGTCGGTGGAAGAGACGGCCAGCGCCCTGGGCTGTTCTCCGGTCACGGTCAAACGCTCCTGGAGAGCGGCTAAATCGTGGCTACGGAAAGAGTTGGATAGGGCCAGCTGAAGAATCCCACCTTCTTCCCGAAAACAATGATCCCGACTCCCTGAATACCACGCGTCTCCTGGTACCTCCATCAGGGGCGGCCGGCGTTTTCGGGGGTTTGCGCCGGCCTCCCCTACCCACACACTCCTGCCGTGACATCCTGCCGTCGACGCGATATGATACGCGGCGTCATTGATCTCAGCGTCCCGCGCCCCCCCCTACCCGCGGCCGACGTTCCCCTGATTCCCAACTGCGAGGTCGGAAACCCATGACCAAGACCATCACCCTCTTGCTCGTCACAGCTGCCTTGCTGGTCGGCTGCAACGGGTCTCAGAACCAGGAGACCATGAACTTCGAATACCCCGTAGCGCACAAGGGCGACGTAGTCGACGACTACCACGGCACACAGGTGGCCGACCCCTATCGCTGGCTCGAGGATCCGGACAGCGACGACACCTGCGCCTGGGTCGCAGCCCAAAACGAGATTACCTACCCGTATCTAGCCTCGCTCCCCGCACGCGACAGAATCGAGAAACGCCTGACCGAACTGTGGGACTACCCCAAGTACGGCGCCCCCTTCGAACGCGGCGGCCGCTACTTCTTCTCCAAGAACGACGGTCTGCAGAACCAGTCGGTGATCTACGTGCAGGAGAGTCTCGACGCCGAACCCCGCGTCCTGTTCGACCCCAACACCTTGAGTGAAGACGGCACCATCGCCCTGGGCGGCATGAGCATCAGCGACGACGGCAAGCGCATGGCCTGGGCCACCAACATCAGCGGCTCCGACTGGCGCACCTGGTACGTCCGCAATATCGACACCGGAGAAGATCTGGGCGACAAGGTGGAGTGGAGCAAGTTCTCCGGAGCAAGCTGGGACGAGAAGGGTGAAGGCTTCTACTACAGCCGCTACGACACGCCGGTCGAGGGATCCGAGCTCGAAGACGCCAACTATTTCCAGAAGCTCTGCTACCACAAGGTCGGCACGCCCCAGAGCGACGACGTGCTTGTATACGAGCGCTCCGACGAGAAGGAATGGGGCTTCGGCGGCGGCGTGACCGAGAGCGGCGATTATCTGCTGATCTCGGTCTGGAAGGGCACCTCGCCCATGAACCTGTTCTTCTACAAGAGCCTACGCGATCCGAAGGCGCCGGTCGTCGAACTGATCAACGAGTTCGAAGCCGACTACTCCTTCGTGGGCCACGACGGCGGCGTGTTCTACATGACCACCGACCTCGACGCCCCGCGCAAGAAGCTCATCGCCATCGACACCGCGGCTCCCGCCAAGTCGAACTGGAAGACCCTCGTGCCCGAATCGGACATCACGCTCCAGGGCATGGGCATGATCAACGGCGACGAGTTCGTGGGCTCGTACATGAAGGACGCCCACGACGTCGTCTACCGCTTCGACATCCACGGCAACAGGATCGGCGAGCTGGCCCTGCCGGGCATCGGCTCGGTCGGAGGCGTCGGCGGCGAGCGCACCGACACCGAGACGTTCTATACGTTCACGTCGTTCCTCTACCCGCCGACGATCTTCAAGTACGACTTCAAGACGGGCGTGAGCAGCGTCTTCCGCGAGCCGGAAATCGACATCGACCTGAGCGGCTATGTCACCGACCAGGTGTTCTATCCGTCCAAGGACGGCACGTTGATCCCCATGTTCATCGTCCACAAGAAGGGCATCGCTCTGGACGGCACCAACCCCACGCTGCTCTACGGCTACGGCGGCTTCAACGTGTCCCTCACCCCGTACTTCTCGATATCGCGCCTGGCCTGGGTGGAGATGGGCGGCGTATTCGCCCTGGCGAATCTGCGCGGCGGCGGCGAGTACGGCGAGGATTGGCACCAGGGCGGCATGCTCAAGAACAAGCAGAACGTCTTCGACGACTTCATCGCCGGCGGCGAATACCTGATCGCCGAGGGCTACACCAGCAAGGCCAGGCTGGCCTGTCAGGGCGGCAGCAACGGCGGCACCCTGGTGGGCGCCGTGGTGAACCAGCGGCCCGACCTCTGGGCCGCCGCCATGCCGGCCGTCGGCGTGATGGACATGCTGCGCTTCCACCTGTTCACCATCGGCTGGGCCTGGGTCAGCGACTACGGCAGCAGCGAGGATCCGGACATGTTCCCCACGCTGTACTCGTACTCGCCCTACCACAACCTGACCGACGGCACCGAGTACCCCGCGGTGCTGATCACCACCGCCGACCACGACGACCGCGTGGTACCGGGTCACAGCTTCAAGTACGCGGCCCGTATCCAGGAAGCCCAGGGCGGCAAGAACCCCGTGCTGGTCCGCATCGAAACCAAGGCCGGTCACGGCGGCGGCAAGCCGACCTCGAAGATCATCGAGGAAGTGGCGGACGAGTGGGCGTTCCTGTGGAAGCATCTGGGAATGAAATGACCCGGTGTGTTCGTTGAGACCACGAAGGGCTCCCTGACGGGAGCCCTTCGTCCTCCCATCCTTCAGCGTGTCGTCCATTCCATTGTTTCGAGGTGCTGACGGAGATGACCCGCAGTGCGGAAACGACTGAGGATCAGACCCCTTTTCAACCCCCGGCAGATCTCCTTCACTTCGTCCGGCTGTTTGGCGTACCGCATCGGGCCACCAACCATCTCATGGAACATGTGCACAAGATTGACGACATCCTCTTGGATATTCGCCGCACTGGGTTTGCCCCACTGGAACATGTCCACGAGCTTCACGTCGAAGCCCAAGCCGCGCCTCTGGACCAGCACGTTGTCCGAATGCAGATCACCGTGGTACTCACCTTGGTCGTGAATGACTTCGATCCCGTCGACCAGGGCGTGAAGCAGATGCATGGCCTCAAACGGCTGCAGGCGGCCTCCCGGCTGGCGTCGCACAAAGGCGCTGAGCAACTCTCCTTCGACGAACTCGGAGACCAGGATCGTCATCCGTTCACCCTCGAGCTCGATCCGCTCCTGGTTGTGATACTGGATCAGGATCGGGCAGTGGCGCAGCTTGTGCAGTTTCTTGGCGTAGAAGCGCACCGACCTGTTGCGCGGATTTCGATTCGGGAAGAAGATCTTGGCCGAACGCTCGATGCCCGTGGACGTTTCGCGTACGAGATAGACCTCCCCCTCCCAACCCGCACCGAGGCGTGAGATCACGCGATACTTGTCCGCCAGGATAAGGTCAGCATGCAGATCGAAAGTCATGCGTTTCACAGCGTCGCCTCCAGAGTGAGCTCGATCTCATCTGCGGTTTCCAGATCCCTCAACTCAGCCCTCTCCCGCAACTTATCGATCATGATGCGTCGCTTCTGGGCCGTTTCGTTCTGGCCGAATTTGACCTTGGCTGTCCAGGCACCCGACACGCGGAACACGGCCACGCCGGCCAGGGCCTTGGCGTAGACCGGATCGGAAGCACGGATGGGATCGTGGCCGCCTTCAGGCTGGTACTTTTCCATCAGGGCCTGCAGGGCTTCCGCCTTTTCAGCGAGATCGTCCACCAGATCGCAGCGACCGCGGATCTCCACCGACTTGTAGAAATGGGTCGCAGGGCAGGCATAGCGCGGGGGCGAACCGTCGGTGGTGATCAAACCCACTTCCCCGATCTCGGCACCGAGGGCGACCTCGTCGAAAACCGCAGCATCGGTTGAAGACAGTTCATGACGACGCAAAGGTATCTCCTGCAGCAGACGGTGATGAGCAACGACGCTCCATCTCGAGGAGCATGAGGGTATCCGGTGTGGGAATCTCGATCTCGTCGTAGAACTCGGCTCGGTCGATCAGCTCGGCCGCCATCAGCACTGCCGCCGCGTAGCTGAAGACTCCGGCACCCTGCACCGCCAACACTCCCAAGCCGCCGCCCAGCAGACCGCAGCGCAGCATGGTCGCCGCCGGGCGCGTCGACAGCCCGAGGGATGTGCGGCGACGCTTGCGGTCAAGATACAGCCCGATCTTACCGGCCGCGATAAGCCAAAGCAACGGCCAGTGGAGGGCGAACAGCGCCCCGAAGAACAGACCGGTCTCGAGCACGGCCGCGCTGTGCTGCAGCCGCACGCCGCGGATGCGGCCCGGGCGATAGACGGCGTCCACGGTCCACAGCAGCACGAATCCGAGTACGCCGACGACTGTTCCTGTCAAAGACGACGCCGACGCCCGCCAGACCCATATCGCAGCGGTCATCATGAAGGCCCCAGCCAGGACAATTTCACGACTGAGCCGGGAGCTGCCGATATGAATGATCGCCCGCCACGCTCGCTCCCGTCGCCCCAGATGAGCCGCACTGAGCAGCAGACCCCCACCGCCGGCGCCGGTGATCAGCCACCATGGCGGTCTCATACCGCCGCACACTCCGGCGACGGTCCAGCCAACGAGCAAGGCGAGCAGCCAGGTGAACAGGACCAGCGGCCATTCGTGGACCACGCCGATGTGCGGCGTGAGACGGCTCCACAGCGTACGCCAGGGCGGCATGGCCGGCGGGTGCGTGCATTCCGGAACACGACGCCGATCGTGCAGATCTGTGATCACCACGGCCGGGCGGGCGCCGGCATCGGCGAATCCCGGCACCGAGGGATGCGGCGTCCAGGCCGCCGGTTCGATCACGGCCCAGGACAGGGCCCCGGTCGGGCAGCTCTCGGTGCAGGCCGGACCCCGCCCCAGGTGTTGCCGGTCGACGCAGAACGTGCACTTGGTCATCACGCCGCGAGACTCATCGAAGGTCGGAGCGTCGTAGGGGCACACCCAGGCACAGTAACGGCAGCCCACGCATGCGTCGGCGTCGATGAGTACTGCGCCCGTGCCAGCGTCGCGCCCGTAAGCACCTGAGGGGCACTGCTCCTTACAGGGCGCCGCATCGCAGTGGTTGCAGGCCAGCGAGAGATGGGCCAGCTCCACGCCGGCGACGTGCAATGGATTGAAGGTGCGGACCCGCCGCCAACCCAGGCCAGCGGTGGTGCCGTTGGCGATCTCGCAGGCCAGTTCGCAAGCCTGGCAGCCGGTGCAGCGATTCACATCGAAGAGGAAGGAGGGTCGAGCGACCGTCACATCGCCTCCGATCGATCCAAGCGCTCGGCTTGAACAAGGTTGTCGTGGAAAGCCGCACCGTGGGCCATGTCCGTTTCCCGGCCTTCCGAGGTCAGATTCACCAGACCGCCTTGCGCCCCCCACCAGCCGTTGGTCACAGCCACGCACCCGCGACGTATGCCGGCGTCGACCACGGCGCTGACCGTCAACTCGCCGCGGTCATTGAACAGACGGACCCAGTCGTCGGGGGCGATGCCCCGGTCGGCGGCATCGTCGGGGTGGATCTGTACAAAGGGGCCTGGATCGCGGGCAGCGATCAGCGACAGGTTCCCGAACTGGGAGTGGATGCGGTTCTTGGTGTTGGGCGTCATCATCTGCAAAGGCGTCGCAGGATCAGCACCGGAACCGACCGAAGAGATCTCCGGCAAGGCAACGCGTGGCAGCGGATCCACTCCCCAGCGCCGCGCTGCTTCCTCTGAACGGAGTTCGATGCGGCCGCTCGGCGTCGGGAACACACGGTCGGCGAAGGCCACCGCCTCACTCCCCGGTGCGCGCACCGGGCCGGAGTCGAAATCCGCGAGAGTCAGGCCGAGGGGGGCGAGCTTCCGCTCGAGCCAACAACGTACCGCCGTGTCGTCGGGACCGGGGATCTCGTCGTCGAGGCCGGGACCGTCGCAGCCCAGGCGAGTGGCCAGGGCACGGTAGATCTCTGTCTCGGGCCGCACCTCCCCCTCCGGTTCCAGCGCCTTGCGCCGCAGCTGCAGGTAGGGATGCCAGTAGGCGCCGATCACGTCGGTCTGTTCGAACATGGACTTTGCCGGCAGGATCAGGTCGGCGGCACGGGCGGTGTCGGTCATGAACTGTTCGACGACCACCGTGAACTCCAGACCGGCGAAGGCCTCCCGGACACGCCCGGTCTCCGGCTGCTGGGCCAGAGGGTTGCCGCGCTCGACCCAGGCGGCGCGCACCGGCGGGTCCGTCAGCGCCGGCAGGTCCCGCCCCAGTCGTGAGGTGGACACGCCCACGCGCACGACGCCGTCGTCCTGGTCGGGAGGCAGGAAATCGAAGGGTGACCGCGTCCCGAACACCTGGGTCGCCAAGTTGGCGTACACCCAGCCGCCTCCCGAAACACCGATGTTGCCCGTGATCACCGGCAACGAGATCAGGGCCCGCATGGTCTGGCCGCTGTTGCTGTAGCGCTGCATGCCGAACCCGGCGCAGAGCGTGGCGGGACGGGTGACGGCCCACAGCTCGGCGAAACGCTCGATGGCGCCGCGCTGCACGTCGCAGATCCGCGCCGCCTCGTCCACCGACAGCTCGTGGACCAGGGCGTCGAACTCCTCGAACCCCAGCACGTGGTCGCGCACGAACTCGTGCTGCACACCGCCGTGATCGATCAATAGCCTGGCCACGGCCAGGGCCAACACACCATCGGTGCCGGGCCGCGGCTGGATCAGCAGTTCTGCGCGCTCCGAAGTCTGGGTCCGGCGAGGATCCACGACCACCAGCCGGGCGCCGGCGTCGAGGGCCTGGTCTACGAAGCACATCTGGTGGATGTTGGTCTCGGCGGCGTTCTTGCCCCACATCACGATCAGGCGGGCATGGGCCAGGTCGTCTGGATCGTTATGGATGTTGTCGCCCAGGGTCAGGCGCGTGGCCTCGAGGCCGGCGGGCCAACAGAGGTCGCCGTAGGTCGTCGTGCATCCCCCGAAGCGGCGCCAGAACGCCTCGCCGCAACCGTTGAGCAGGCCCTTCGTGCCGCTGGCCGCGTAATACAGCACGGCTTGCGGACCGAAGCGCTCACGGATGTCCCCGAAGCGGCGAGCCGCCTCGTCCAGGGCCTCGTCCCAGCTGATCGGCGCGAAGCCGCCGTCGTCTTGACGGCGCAGCGGCGTGAGGATGCGGTCGGGGTGATGCTGACGCTCGACATAGCTCAGCCCCTTGAGGCAGGGACCTTCGGCCGTGGCGGGGTTGCGCGGGTCTGGTTCGACGGCGACGAGCCGTCCGTCCTCGACGACCGCACCGAAGGCGCACGTGCTGTAACAGTTGCGGGGACAGGCGGTGGCAATGACTGGCACGGCGCTCCTCTCTGGGTTCGAGGGGATTCTCCGCGCCCGGCCCACCGCCGTCAAGCCCGTCGCGCATGAAGAACGGGCGCCCCATGGGGAGCGCCCGTCCCGTCAACCGGCTGGTCGACGTCTTGACCTAGGCGTGGGTCGTGGCCCTGCCCGGGCACTCGGCTTCGATGGCCGGGGCGATGCCCTTGCCTGCGTAGGCCTTGTCCCACTGGGCCGCGAACTCGGAGGCCAGCTTCTTGGCCCGCTCCGCATAGGCGGCCTTGTCGCTCCAGGTGTTCTCCGGCCAGAGCAGCGACGCATCGTCGACGCCCGGGCAGGTCTTCGGCACCAGCACCTTGAAGTAGGGATCCTTGACGTACTCGACGTCGGCCAGCGAACCGTTGATGGCCGCGTTGCACATCGCGCGGGTCAGCATGATGTCCATGCGGGCGCCGACGCCGTAGGGGCCGCCGCTCCAGCCGGTGTTGACCAGGTAGACCTGGGTGCCGTGCTCGTCGAGCTTCTTGCCCAGCAGGTCGGCGTAGTCGTCCGGGTTGCGGGGCATGAAGGGCGCGCCGAAGAAACGCGAAAACGCGCTCTTGGGCTCGGTCACGCCGGTCTCGGTGCCGGCCAGTTTGCTGGTGTAGCCCATGATGAACCACAGCATGGCCTGCTCGCGGGTCAGCTTGCTGACCGGGGGCAGCACGCCGTTGGCGTCGGCCGTCAAGAACAGGATCGTCTTGGGGTGACCACCGGTGGAGCTGGGCTTGATGTTCGTCAGGAACTCCAGAGGGTAGCTGCCGCGGCTGTTCGGCGTGAAACGCTCGTCGTACAGATCGAACTCGCCGTTGGGATACATCATCGCGTTCTCGATGATGGCGCCGTGCTCCTTCCAGGGCTTCTTCTCGAAGCAGGCCTTGAAGATCTCCGGCTCCTTCTTCGGGTTCAGGTCGATCAGCTTGGCGTAGCAGCCGTTCTCGAAGTTGGCGGTGCCGGTGTCGCTCCAGCCGTGTTCGTCGTCGCCCAGCAGGGCACGCGAGGCGTCGGCCGACAGGGTCGTCTTGCCGGTGCCGCTCAGGCCGAGCAGCAGGGCGATGTCGCCCTCGGCGCCCTCGTTGGCCGAACAGTGGATGGGCAGGATGCCCTCGGCGGGCAGCAGATAGTTCATCACGGTGAAGAGCATCTTCTTGCAGCTGCCGCAGTAGGCCGAACCGAAAACAACGCCAATGCGTCGGTCGAAATCGGTGGCGATGACCATGGTGCTGGTGCCGCCGATACGGGGATCGACGCGCAGGCGGCCTTCGTACCGCTTCGGGTCGAGCTTCTGGTCGGGGCAGACCAACAGCGTGAAGGGTTTGTCGGCGAAGATACTGTTCTCGATGCCGTCGGGACGGGGACGGAACATGTTGTCGAGGAAGAGCACGTTGAGCGCCTTGTTGGCGATCGTCGTGACCGGCAGGGCGTAGGCGGCGTCGGCGCCGACGACGCGATCGCTGGCGTAGACGGAGGCGCTGGCGCCCAGGGTTGCGAGAGCGTCGTCCACGAGCATGTCGAAGGTCTCGGGATCGACGGGAATGTTGTTGGCGGCGGACCAGTCGATGGTCGCCTCGCTCTCGGGACGTTTGACGACGATGGTGTCCAGCGGACTGCGGCCGGTGGACTCGGGACGGGTCCACGTCACCAGAGCACCGTTCTTGCTCGCGAAGGCTTCACCGTTGTCGACGCAGGCCTGGATGAGGTCCGCACGGGAGCTGTTGCGGCTGACGTTGCCACCGGACAGCACTTTTTCGAGACGATCCTGGATGCTCATCGTCCTTACTCCTCGTGATGGTCAAAATAACATGCACACGGCTGTGATCGAAAACACAGCCTCCGGCCACGGCAAACCTAACGCCGCCACAGAGCCGAAACAAGTAGCTTTTGGTGTCTGGAAGGGCCTCAAGGATACGTTTTCAGTCGGATATCTTCGTTCGATACGTCCCCCACACCACCGCCAGCAACACGACGGTGGCTCCGGGGGCAAAACGGACGAGATCGATGGATTCACCGAACAGGAGCCACGCCGCGGCGACTCCCAGGGGAATCTTGAGATTGTTCATGACCGCCACGGTCGCCGCCGATACACGCACCGCGCCGCGGTTCCACAACCAGAACCCCACGCCGGTCGGCAGCAGCCCCAGATAGAGCAGAGCCCACAAAGCGCGCCGATCGAATCCCTGAGAGACGGTCGCGCCGGCCAGAGCCGCGACGATTCCGGCCAGCACCGCGGCGCCCAGATACATCCAGGCCAGGAAGCCCGCATCGGCCGCCCCCGCCCTACTATTCCGACGCCAACGCCGGTAGGCTACCTGCCCCGCCGCGAAACACAGATTCGCCCCCTGCAGCAGGGCGACGCCGCGCCAGGCATCGCGACCAGGCAACCCGTTCCACACGATCCAGGCTCCCCCAGCCGCCGCCAACGCCGCGGCGATCAGTCCGCGCCGCGACCGGCGTCGGGCCGCCAGGTCTTCGAGCCCGATGACGTACAAGGGCGTGACCACGGTGAACAGGGCCACCGCATGGCCGCTCAACGTGGCGTAGGAGGCGATGTACAGCACGTACATCAAGCCGAACTGGACCGCACCCAACGCCATCAAGCCCAGGCGCTCCCAACGGTCGAGAACAGCACGTCCGAGCCAGGGCGCAAAAACCAGGGCGGCGAGGGCGAGTCGGATCGTCGCCACGATGCGGGGATCGTAGCCGGAGAGAGTGTCCTTGATCAGCCCGAACGATACGGACCAGAGCAGCGAAGCGAGCAGCAGCGACGCCATTTCAGAACTGACGCTCGTCGGCGTCGGCTGAGCGGGCCTGCGGCAAATCGACCCAGTGGGTCGCGCGACGCTTCGAGCGACGGTCCAGGGCCAGACGATCGCGCCCGACCAGACGCATGAGCAATCCGACGGGTGTCAACACCAGGTAGTAGACGACCGCCAGCACCACCCGGCTGACGATGTTGCCCATGACGAACGCGATGCCCATCCAGGCCAGATATCCGGGACGGGCCACCGACGTGCCGGTGAGCCCGAGCCCTCCGATCACCACGCCGACGACGGCAAGAACACGCGCCGCCGACGTCCAGCCCTTCCCCCATTGGAGACCGGCGGCAATGAGCAGCGAACCGATGATCACCGTGCGGCCGAAGCGGCGCAGGGCCGGGCCGTCGGGATGCCAGTCGATCTGAACGATGGACATGCCGTCTCCTAGAACAAGGTGTAGATGAACGGCGCAGCGCCGGTGCCGCCGAGGATCACGAGCACGGCCACGAGCAGCAGCACGATCACGATGGGCGCCAGCCACCAGGCCTTGTTGCGCCACATGAACAGCCACAGCTCCCTGAGTAGTCCGAATCTCTGCACTGTCATTCCCCCGATCAGTCGAGCTTGAACTGGCTCTTGTAGGCTTCGGCTCCCGGCAGGGGCGTCTGGTCCTCCTTGAGCAGCAGATGATTCTCGAGCACGAGTGCGTCCATCTCCGTGAACATGAAGCACTGCCAAGCGTCTTCGGGCGTGCAGACGATGGGTTCGCCACGCACGTTGAACGACGTGTTCACGACCACGCCGCATCCGGTCCGGTCCTCGAAGGCCTTGATCAGGCGATGATACCGCGGCGATGTTTCATGATGCACCGACTGCACTCTGGCCGAATAGTCCACGTGGGTCACGGCCGGAATATCAGACCTGACGACGTTCAACTTTTCGATGCCGAAGAACGAGCATTCCTCGGCCGTCATCGCCTGACGACGCTCCGCCTGCACGTCGGCCACGAGCAGCATGTAGGGACTCGGTACGTCGAGTTCGAAGTAGTCGCCGATCCGTTCCTCGAGGCACGACGGCGCGAAGGGGCGGAAGGACTCGCGGTACTTGATCTTCAGATTCATGGTCCGCTGCATCGCCGTGTTGCGGGGATCGCCCAGGATGCTGCGATGACCCAGGGCCCGCGGTCCGAACTCCATGCGTCCGTACATGTGCCCCACGACCTTGCCTTCATCCAGCAGCTCGGCCACGCGGCGGGCCAGCTCGTCTTCGTCGGGAATGCACGTCGCCACCGCTCCCGCCGCGGCCACGAACGACGCCACGGCCTGGTCGCCGGCGGCGGGGCCGAGGTACGATCCCGTCTGGGAGTCGGGCTCGACGGATGTACGGCCGTTGCCCAGCATCTTGTGCCAGCCCAGCAGGGCAGCGCCGAGAGCCCCGCCCGCATCGCCGGCGGCGGGCTGGATCCAGATCCTCTCGAAGGGTCCCTCACGCAGCACGCGTCCGTTGCCCACGCAGTTCAGGGCCACGCCACCGGCCAGACAAAGGTTGGCCTGTCCGGTCTCGGCGTGCACATGGCGGGCGATGCGCAGCATGATCTCCTCGGCCAGAGCCTGAACACTCGCCGCGAGATCCATCTCCTTCTGGGTGAGCGCACTTTCGGGCGGCCGCGGCGGTCCCCCCAGAAGGTCGTGGAACCGCGGGCTCGTCATGGTCAATCCCTGGCAATAATTGAAGTACGACTGGTCCAGCCAGAACGAGCCGTCTTCGCGCAGGTCGATCACATGCTCCAGCAGAAGGTCCAGGTACCTGGGTTCGCCGTACGGCGCCAGACCCATGACCTTGTATTCGCCTGAGTTCACACGGAAACCGGTGTAATAGGTCAGAGCGCTGTAAAGGAGACCGAGGGAATGGGGAAAACGGATTTCCTGCCGCAGGGAAACTTCGGCGCCCAGGCCCGTACCCCAAGTCGTCGTCGACCACTCCCCCACGCCGTCGAGGGTCACGATGGCGGCCTCTTCGAAGGGCGACGCCAGAAACGCACTCGCAGCATGGGATTCGTGATGAGTCGCAAAATGGATCGGCCCTTTGTAGCCGACCAGACCTGAACGGATTTCCTGGGGTATGAACAGCTTTGTCCGCAACCACTGGGGCATGGCCTGCAGGAAGGAACGGAAGCCCAGCGGGGCGAAGGCCAGATAGGTTTCCAGGAGCCGTTCGAATTTCAGCAACGGCTTTTCATAGAAGACCACCAGATCGAGATCAGCCGCGCTCAGTCCCGCTTCGGCTAGGCAGGCTTCGATGGCCAGCGTGGGGAACCGAGCGTCGTGCTTCACCCGCGTGAAGCGCTCCTCCTGGCAGGCCGCCACGATGCACCCGTCCACCACCAGCGCCGCAGCACTGTCGTGATACCAGGCGGATATCCCCAAGACAGCAGTCATCGACGACCTCCCACACGATCCTGCGCCGCGCGGATCTCTTCGGTCAGCGGCGGCAACTTCATGATGGAAGCCGCAAGCACTTGGCGGTTGCTGCGAGCTTCCTGGAACGACGGATCGAGAGTCAGAGCCCTCCCGAGATACCGGTCCGCATCCCGATAACGAGTCATGGCCGCGGCGGCTTCGTCGGCGGCGAGAACACTGTCGCCGCGGGCGAGGGCGGCTTGGGCCAGCGCGGTGTTCGTTTCTCCCGCAAGCAAGGCCGCTGTCCCGATGTTCGCCGCCGAGCGATAGGCCCTGGTCACCAGGGCCAGAGCTTCCTGGTGGGAGGCCGCAGCGGTATCGAGAGCCGCCTGGGTTTGAATCGTCCTCCGCTTGGCACCTACGATATCGCCACCGGCGATGTCGCGCTGCAGCAAGGCCAACCCCTGTTGACCGCGCATGAGATTGAGCACACCGAGTCGCTCATGAGCGTCCGCGAAGGTGGGATCGAGTGCGATGGCCCGCTGCAGCAGTCGTTCCACCGCATCCAGATCCGGGGCCACGCCCACGGGGGACTTCTGGACGATGAGTGCCTCGTTGAAGGCGTCTTCGGCGTTCCAGCGGGTGTCGTCGAAGCCCAACCAATCCACGTTCACGATCACAGCGGCCGCGATCAGCACCACGACGGGTCCCACGGCACTGCGTAAGTCTCCCCCACGCAGACGCCGTCCGACCTCCACCACACCCGCCGCCGCGAACAACGCCAGCAGAGGCAGCAGGGGCAGACGGAACCTGGCATTGACGAAGAAAGGCAGCACCGATGCGGCCTGGACGCCCGTCGCGAGCAGCAGCAAGCCCGTGCCCGGTCTTCGGCCCGCCCAGACAAGTCCCACCATCGCGAACGGCAACAGGAGCCAGGTTCCGGGCCACCATCGGCTCAACAGACCCACGCCGTGTTCCCGCGCCAGCCAGGCAGCACCGATGTTGTTGCGCGTCTCCCAGCCGCTGACCAGGACCAGCACCTTGCGCCCGAAGAGTTCCAGGGTGCGGCCCGGATGGTCCTTCATCCAACCCAGCGCCACCTTGGTCAAATGGCGGGACGAAGCGGCTGGCGAAGCTGCACCCGCCTCGCGGCAGGTGAGCTGAAGATCGTCCCAACGCAGACCCACCGGTATGGCCGACACGCCGTCGGCGCCGTCATGATGTCCGGTCACGAGGTTGGCGCCGAAGTTGGCGCTGATCAGCACCGGCTCGCCGCTCACCGACAGATTGCGCACCGTCACCGGCAGAATCGCCACCGCGGCGGCCGCCAGAACGGCGGCGGCGCGGACCAGGCGTCGGGGACGACGGGCCGAGGCGTCCCAGGCCGCCCACACGCCGACCACCAGGATCAGCAGCATGAGGTTCGGCCGTCCGAGTGCAGCGATGCCGAGAACGAGACCGGCCTGGATCAATCGAGCCGTGGTCGCCTCCCCGGCACCTTCGCCCTTGGCCGGCAGCAGGCGCTCCAAGGCGAGAAGAGTCAGCAGAGTTGTCCAGCTCTCGGCCAGCAGCTGCGCCTCGAAGAAGGGCAGCATCGGCAGCAGGCCGGTGGCCACGGCGGCGCCGAGCCCCACGGCTCGCCCGAACACGCGGCGACCGATCATCAGCACGAGCAGGCACGTCACCACGCCCGCGATCATCTGCAGGGCATAGGCCGCCGTCGGACTCTCTCCGAATACGCCGTAGATCCCGGCGAGCAGATACGGATACAGCGGCGGTTTGAAAAACACATCCACGGCGCCTGGGAAAGTCGTTCCATGAGCGATGGCCCGGGCCCAGATGTCGAACGTCGAGGCGTCGACGACGGGTGAGGCGAAGAACGGTGTTCGGGAAAGCTGCAGCCAGGCCGCTACACGCATCGCAGCCGCCGCCAGAACGACCAGTGCCGGATCCCGCCACCCATTCTTGGAGACGACTCGGGCTCGTCGACTCATGGAGCCTCCTGTTGGCGAGCGGCGGAGGACACGGCGAGTCGAGCCGCACTCAGCAGACGCGGCGGAATGGTGCCGTCGGCGCCCTCGCCCTCCCGGATCAGTATCGCCAAGGCGGCTCCCATGGCACGGTGGGCATCGTCGGTGAGATGGATGCCGTCCCGATGAAGCAGCGGCACACGGCGGCCGAGATTGTCGAAAAGGCGGTCCGCCGACAACACGGCAACGTCGGGTTCACCCACGAACGAGCGTACGACGTCGAGGTATCGACCATGGAGTTCGCTGATGTCGTCGGCCACATTCAAATACCCCGTCTGCACCAACCGCAGGCGGGCCTCACTCGTGAACTGATGGGGCGCCGCGACCAACACCACGCGCCCGCCCGCACCTCGCACCTCGCCGACGATGGCCTGCAGGTTCTCGCGGTATGCATCGACAGGAACACGGAACGGCGCCACGTCGGGCCGACGTTGGACGAGCGTGAGGAGCCGCAGGCCTGAACGAGACTGGGATGCCGCGTAATCGCGGTCGGTCATGCCGGTGGCGCGCCAGTGATCGTTCCACCCGAAGTAGACGACCACCACGGCGGGCTTCAGCTCGAGCAGCTGGGTCCGCAGCCAGACAAGTCCCTGGTACGTGGTGTAACCCGGTACACTGGCATTGAACACCTGCATGCCGTCGGCGGCCACACGCTCCTGCAGCGTGGCCGAGTAGGGCAGCTCGCTCACCGAAAGCCTGGAGCAGGAATCGCCGAGTACGAGCACGCGGGCCTGATCGTCTGACTCCGGCAGGGGATGGTCGGGATGCACGGCGTTGATGGCCCGGTCCGTCGGCCCCTCGGTGACCGGCAGCTTCCAGAACAGGTCCGCGTCGGGCAGGAAACGGCCCTGCTCGAGAGCAGACCGGGTGTTCATCCCAAAACTCAGCTCCGGCGTGACCACGCCGAATCCCGTGAGCCGCAGCAGAAGCTCGGCCAACACGAGCGCCGCTGTGATGCCCGCGAGCAGCAGAGGGATCTTCCTGAAGGAGTTGGGCACGGAGTCCTCCCGGACACGGTCGGCGAATGGACATGAAGTACGAAGTCTAGAGATCTCTCAGAGCGGCGTCAATCCCGGCTCCCGCCGGCGCCTCTTCGGCGGACCAAAAGCCAGAGAAAGAACGGTCCGCCCAACAACGCGGTCACCACGCCGACCGGGATCTCAGACGGCGCCACGACCGATCTCGCCAGTAGATCGGAAAGCGCCAAGAACGATCCACCGAACATGAGAGTGGCCGGCCCCAGCCAGCGGTGATCGGCGCCCACGAGAAGTCGGCAGATATGCGGCGCCATCATACCTACGAAACCGATGGGCCCGCACACCGATACCACGCCGCCCACCATCAGACTCGTCGCGAAGAAAAGCATGGCCCGAGTGCGCTGCGCGTCGACGCCGCGGCTCACCGCGAACTCCTCGCCCACCGCCATCAGGTTCAAATCGCGGTGGAGCAGCAGACCCAGTCCGCCGCCCAGCACCACGAATGGCAGCAACAGATACACCGACTCAGGCCCGACCACATCGAGCCTCCCCATGAGCCAGCGCAGGATATTGAACGACTGTGCGGCGTCGGAGGTGTAGTGCACGAAGAGCAGCATGCTCGACAACGTGAAGTTCACCGCGACGCCGGCCAGCAGCATCGTACCGCCCGATGCATCGGGCCGCGCCCGCGCCAAAGCGGACACCAACCCCACGGCGGCCAGGGCGCCGACGAATGCGGCCAGGGTCAATCCGTCGAACCAGCCCAAGGAGAATGCGATGCCCAGCCGCAGGTAGAGAGTAGCACCCAGGGCTGCCCCGCTCGAAACACCCAGCGTGAACGGCGTGGCCAGTTCGTTGCGGAACAGGGCCTGGAAGATCATGCCGCCGATGGCCAGCGCTACGCCTGCTATGAAGGCCAAGGCGACTCGTGGAACACGCAAGCGCCAGAAGATCTCTGTCTCATCGATGGATCCCGACGCCCCGGCGTGCCAGCCGAGAGCGTCGCCCGGCGAGATTGTCTTCATACCCCAGAACGGTGTGAGCACCAGCACCGCGGCAGCCAGGGCGAACAGACCCAGCATGATCATGCTGCGCTTCATTCCCCGCACCTCCCCGGCAGGATCATGGGCTGTCCCGTCACGGGATGCTCTCCCAACAGAAAACTGCGGTCGTACAAACGCTTCAGCACGTCCTCATCGAGGAACTTGTCGGGCGGACCGAAGAATGCGGTGCGGCCCTCACGCAGGGCGAAGATGCGGTCGCTGTCGAGAACTGCGGCATTGAGGTCATGGGTCACCTCGATCACCGTCACCTCGTCCTCCTTGTTCAACTTGTACAAGAGATTGCGGATGTCGTGGGAATGGCGCGGGTCGAGGAACGCCGTCGGCTCGTCCAACAGGAGAACAGGCGCCTCCTGGGCCAGGGCCGCCGCCAGAAATACCTTCTGACGCTCGCCGCCGCTGAGGGTCGCCATGGAACGCTCCGCCAATGCCCCGATGCCGGTGCGCGCCAGGAGATCACGGACCAGGTCGTAGTCGTGACGGCCCATGGTCCCGAAATGCGAGAGGTGGGGATAGCGCGACATCAGAATGGTCTCGCGCACCGTGAACGGCGGCAGACGTCCGCCGGCCTGGGGCACGTAGGCCACGAGCCGAGCCAGTTCGCGGTTGCTGTAGCCACGGGCGTCGAGCCCGTCGACGCTGATCCGTCCCTTGTACGATTGATGGATCCGGACCAGGCACTTCAAAAGGGACGACTTGCCGGCGCCGTTGGGGCCGACCACCGACCAGCGCTGGCCGCGCTCCACGGTCATCGATACGTCGTCGAGGATGACATGGTCGTCCAGGTCGAGACGCAGATGACGGATGTCGATCATGTCGCTCACGAACCATCTCCACGGAGTTTAGCGAAGGCGGCGGCGAACATTTCCAGGGTATCGATCACCCGGGGCCCCGGAATCATCGGGAAGTCATCGGTGATCACATAGACGCGGTCATGCATTCCTGCCGGGACATGAAGCTCTCGCCAAGCGTCTCGCAGCCGGCCGGGGGCCTGCACGTCGGCGGCGAATTCCGGCGCCAGTTCGAACACCACATCGGGAGCCAAACGCATCAGGGCCTCCCTGGTCAACATCGGATAGCGAACCGCATCCACCGGGCAGGCGTTCTCCCCTCCCGCCGCTTCGAGCAGCTCTCCGAGAAAAGTCCCGCGGCCCGCCACGTACACATCACGCAGCTCGCCGCGGCCCAGATCGCGGCCGATGACCACCAGGGCACGCACCTTGCCCCGTACCGCCGCACCATCCCGCACGGCTTCGAGTCGGGTCGTCAGGGATCGTCTCTGTGCGGCGGCGATTTCCACTGTGCCGCAGGCCTCGCCCACGGTGGTGAGCGAGGCCAACACGCCCTCAAGGTGGCGGTGCTCCACCGTGAGGATGCGCAGGCCGAGACGCTCGAGCTGTCCCCGCACCTCGACCGCCGCCTCTTCGAGCACCACCAGGTCCGGCATCAACGTAGCTACGAACTCGATGTTGGGGTCCACATGTCCGCCGACCTTCGGCAGGGACCGGGCAGCTGGAGGCCAATCGCACCAGTCGGTCACTCCGACGACGCGATCACCGGCGCCCACGGCAAAGAGCACTTCGGTGACGCTTGGAGCGAGAGAGACGATGCGCTGTGGCGTCGCTTCGTCGCCGAACACCGGAACCGGCGCCGTAGCGCCGGTTCCCAGCAGGATCGAAAGGATCAGGACTAGTCGGGTCAAGGTCCTCCAAAGGACTCGGCTATCTCACCAGCACCATGGGCCGCGTCTGTGTCTCTCCGGCGACCTGCAGTCGGGCGAAATAGGTTCCCGAGGCCACGGAACGACCGGCGTTGTCACGACCGTCCCATTGCACGTCCCCCCGATCCGGCGGGCCGCTGCTCCGAGAGCAGGGTGCGGACAAGGCGCCCGGCCGCATCGTGAACGGTCAACTCCACCAGTCCGGCACGGGGCAGCGAGTACGGAACGACCGTCTGGGGGTTGAACGGATTCGGATAGTTGGCGTGGAGAGTCACCTGGGTCGGCACCCGTTCGTCAGCCACCGCCGTGACCGGAGTGTAGGGCTCGCCGAAGTGGTGCGATAGGATATATTCGACATTGGTCCTCAGAGTCGCGTGGTCGAGACGATAGGAACGGGCGCTGATCACAGCCAGGCGCCCGCCGTCTGGACGGTGGGTTCCCCCCGCCGCCGGCTCCACGATGGCGCCGAAGCCTCTGGTTCCCGCCGCCGTCGAGCCTTCGAAGAGCAAGGTCGATTCGAGGCCAACGGTCGTCGAGAACACATCGAGCAGGCTCTGCGTGTTCAACTTGGCCATATTGACAAGACCGGGAGCCGTCGCCGTGAGTCCGCTCGACAGCGTCACACTCTGCTCCATCCAGGTGATCCCCAGCCGCGTCGTCAGATCAGGCTCGAGAAAATCCGCCAGATAACGGGACAGCAGAAGAACGTTGCCGCCGGCGTCCAGATAGGAAGCGATGGGCGTCTCCAGCCAACGGGCCAGATCGCCGTTGTAGGCGTTGCCGACCCAGACCACCGCCGAGTAGCGCCCCAGCACTTCGGCGGGCACAGAGCCCGTGCCCAGGGGGACCGGCAGGTTGGCAGGATAGCCGCCGACGGGCTCACTGAAACAGTCCCAGAAGTTCATGGCGTGAGCGCCCCAGTACACACTGTCCGCATAGGCGGTCGTGATTTCGGTCCCGTACGAGTTCCAGTCCACGGCGTTGACCACGAGCACGCCCTGGTTCAGCGTGGGATTGGTGACGGTGCTGGAGATCTGACAGAGGATCCAGTCGTCGGGGTCGATTTCCACCGATTGCACGGTGCCGGCAACAGGAATCAGGTAGCTTTCCGAGACCAGAGCGTTCTCCACCGTTACGTCCGTCACGCCCACATCGGTGGTCACACGCACCTGGATGGGCATGGTGAACAGTCCGGTGTTGTCCTGCAGTTGATCGATCGTCAGCTCCAAGGTGGCCGCGTTCTGATTCCAGCCGAAGCCGTAGACGGGAAAGTATTCGCCGTAGATCCATTGCTGGAAAAAGGCGTCCAGATCACGGCCCGAAACACCCTCCATCACATCGCGGAACTGCTCGGTCGTGGCGCTGCCGTAGCCGTATTGAGTGCGGTAGGCGGCCAGACCGGCGAAGAAATCCGTATCTCCGAGGGCGCCCCGCAGCATGTGGACGACCCACGACGCCTTGTTGTAGCTCAGATTCGAGTCGAAGATGGTCCAGAAGTTACCCGGGTCCTCGATGATGATCGTGCCGGGCCCCATGTATGCGGCGGTGCTCATGTACGCGTTGTAGGTCGCAACGCCTTCAGACTGTTCTTTCCAGTAGGCCTCGCTCCAGGTGGCGAAGCCCTCGTTCAGCCAGATGTGAGCGAAGTCGGCGCAGGTGATCATGTCTCCGAACCATTGGTGTCCCAGCTCGTGACTGATCACATCGTGCCACAGTCCGCCGATGGACGTCAGAGTCTGATGTTCCATGCCGCCGGACCAGGTGAACGAAGCATGGCCGTACTTCTCGTTCACGAACGGATACTCACCGAAGCCGTTGGCGAAGACAGTCATCATCTCGTCGGTGGGAGCAAACGCGCTCTGGGCGTTGACGAACTGATCCGCGAACACGTAGTGCTGGATCTCCATGTCGGGGCCGCCGCCGAGAGGCGTGTACCACGTGGAGAAGGTCATGTAAGGGTGGATGGCCAGAGACACCAGATAGGTCACGGTGGGATATCTGGTCTTCCAGTGAGTCGTGCGCTGTCCGCCGCCGGTCACGTCCGACACGATCACGCCGTTGGAAGCCACGATCAGGTTGTCGGGCACGGTCACGACGATATCCAAAGAGTCCGCCTTGTCCGTGTTGACGTCCTTGCAGGGCCACCAGTCGCGCGCGCCGTACGGTTCGCTCAGCGTCCAGATCATGAGCTCGCCGCCGTGGCTGCCCCAGCCGAAGTAGTCGCCGGAAGGATCCCCGAAATAGCTCACCGCCAACTCGACGGTCTCCCCCGTCGTGTAAGTGCGATCGAGATTCACCGTCAGGATGTTGGAAAAATGCGTCCAGGACACAGACGAGCCCCCGGCGCTGATAGCCGTCACATTCATGTTCGAGGTGAGGTTGAGGTCCAGCGTGGCGATCGAGGCCCCGACGACCTCGGCGCTCACGTCCACCACGCCGGTCAACGTGCTGGTAGACGGCGACAGGTTCAAATCGAGACCGTAATAATGCACATCGTAGAGGTCCTGGTTGGCGGTCTTGTTCGCCTCCATGGACTCCATCCGCTTCATTAGGCGGATCTTGGATGCCGCCTCCTCAGCGCGGTGCGCTAGGGCTTGATTCATCTCGTCGCGCGGCTCGTCCCGACCGTCCGGGGTTGCCGCGAACACGAAAACGGGCAGGAACAGCACGATGACAATGCGCTGAATGGACCGGAGCATGGGATCTCCTCGTCGGCGGTGGGCGAAAGACTGTGCGGCGGGAAGGATGCTCGGAGCCGTCAAGTCGACGACTCCTTCCATGCATAAGGATACCACGGCAGGGCAGGAAACCGCAAACTCAGGCATCGATTAACGATAGGAGGATTTCAATTCGCCCCAGCCGATCGGTTCGTTCCCGATCGGAGCACTGCAGCAGTCGGTATCCGTCCAGATGGTCAGTTCGTCCAGGAACCCCATGGACCCGACGAGGTCGGTCCAACCGTTCCCCCAATCGTTCCACACGGTGCATTCGGTGTCCGATCCACCGCCGATCAGGCGCAGTCCCGGAGCGTTTTCGCCCAGAAAGTCCACTGAAACGAAGTAGGGCTCCATAACTTCGGCACACCAGAAGTAGGTGGGGATTTCGATGTCGTGAACTCCCGGCGACACGATATCGTTGATCACGTGCCAGCCCGAGGTTACGAACTCGTCGCCGGGAATCCAGCAATCAGGACCGTTCGGTACGGCCTCCAACAACCGGCACTGCACCAACTGGTTTGTGCCGGGTTCAAGCCAGAGGGCTATGTGAACCGACTGAATGGCGATCCCCAGATTGCAGGTACAGTCACCACCTCGAGGCTGAACCAGCCGGGCGTACGACTCCGACCCGGACCACCATCCGGAATAGGCATGAGACATGGACATGTTCCCTAGAATACAGTCACCGTCATAGCGAACCTGGTTTTCACGCAGTTCCTCGACGGAATCGACCGTATGTTGAGCCACTGCAGACATCGCAATAAGGATGTAGGCGGCGGCCAGGGCCAGGGACAGGACGGATCGGCTCATGAAATCTCCATTTCTGAATCAGTACATAATCTTATCACAAGTGCTCCGGGCCCGCAGGCGAGATTCACATTTTTTCATGCAACCCGGGGCTCAACAATCCGTATCGAGCCGACATGGTTCCGCCAAGGGCATGTAGGGGTGCTCCGACGCGGACAGACGACGCCCCCTCTTCAACAAGAGGGGGCGTTCGTGCGTGCGAGACTCTAGGGGCCCTAGCCCAGAGAGTCCATGCGGTCGAGCAGGTCCACCACTCTGTTGGAATAACCCCACTCGTTGTCGTACCAGCTCAGAGTCTTGAGCATGTTGCCCCCGATCACGCTGGTATACTCGCTGTCGAAGATGCTCGAGTGCGGATCGCCCACGATGTCGCTGGAAACAAGCGCGTCGGTGGAGTAGCGCAGGATCGGCCGCAGTCGATCGGTATTGGCATAGTCGCGTACGGCCTCGCGCACCTGCTCCACCGTCACGTTCTGCGACATGATCGTCACCAAGTCGACCACCGAACCGTCCGGCACCGGTACACGCATGGCCAGGCCGTCGAGCTTGCCTGCCAACTGTGGCATCACCTTGCCCACCGCCCGAGCCGCGCCCGTGGTCGTGGGAATGGTGTTTTCCGCGGCGGCACGTGAACGTCGCCAATCGCTGTGGGGCACATCGGCCAGACGCTGGTCGTTGGTGTAGGCGTGCACCGTCGTCATCAAGCCGTACTCGATGCCGAATTCCTTGTCCAAGACATAAGCCAGTGGAGCAAGGCAGTTGGTGGTGCACGAAGCGTTGGAAACGATCTGATGCTCGGGCTTGAGCTCTTCGTCGTTCACGCCCAGGACGATGGTCGCATCGATCTCATCCTTCGCCGGCACGGTCAGCAGTACCTTTCTGGCACCCGCGTCGATGTGCTGAGCGAGCTCGGCGCGCGTACGGAATCGGCCCGTGGCTTCGACCACGAAATCCACACCCATCTCTTTCCAGGGAAGTTCGGCGGGGTTGGGTACCTCGGTCATCTTGACCCGTTGGTGCCCAGTGATCATCAGGTCGCCCTCGACCTGAGCCTTGCCCTTGAAGGGGCCCATGACCGTGTCGTGGCGCAGCAGATAGGCCAAGACAGCGGAATCCGCCAGATCGTTGATGGCCACGACCTCTACGCCTTCCTTGCTGTTGAGCAGGCGGAAGACCGCGCGGCCGATGCGTCCAAATCCGTTGATGGCGATCCTCATCACTTGACCTCCCCGTCGACGACCAGTGCGGCGACCCGGCGGGCCGTTTCCAGCAGCCGATAGGCATATGCCCAGCCGTTGTCGTACCAGACGATGCTCTTGATCAGACCGTTGTTCAGAGACAGGGTCGCCTGGGCGTCGACGACGCCGGAGCAGGAATTCCCGATCACGTCGCTCGAGACGATGGGCTCGTCCGTATAGCCGATCAGACCCTTGTACTCACCTTCGGCCGCTTCGGCGAAGATGGCGTTGTACTCCTCGGCGGAAAGGGGTTTCTCGAGCTCGACCACGAGGTCGAGGTTCGATCCAGCCGAAACAGGCACGTTCAGCGCCATGCCGTCGACCTTGCCCTCCAACTCGGGCATCAGCTTCACCACGGCTCGGGCCGCCCAACTCGAATTGGGGATGATGTTTTCCGCAGCCGAACGGCTCCAGCGCAGACCGCCGCGGGCGTTGTCGCTGAGTTGCTGGTCGCTCGTATAAGCATGCACGGTGGTCATAGTGGCGCGTTTCAGGCCGACCTTCTCCTGCAGGATCTTCAGCATGAGGGCCAGGGCGTGGCAACTGCTGCTGCCGTTGGAGATGATGCGGTCGGACGCCGTGAGATCCTCGTCGTTGACGCCGTTGATGACCATGCGGTCCACAGGACCGATCGAGGGGGTTGAGAGAATGACCGCTTTGGCTCCCGAGTCGATATGCTTCTGGAGTTCGGGGCGGGTGCGGAACATACCTGTCGCTTCGATGACGACGTCGACACCGAGGACATCCCACGGCACGTCACCGGGACGAGACCCGTGAACGACGCGGGTACGCTGGTTATCGGTCACCAGGTAGTGGCCTTCCTGACGCAGCTCGCCGAGAAACTCCCCTTCCACCGTCGTGTTCTTCAGCAGGTACGCCAGGGTCTCGACATTGGCGAGATCGCTGACGGCTGCGAAGGTCACTCCGGGATCGGCATTGGCGATACGGAACATATTCCGCCCAAGTCGCCCGAATCCCATGATTCCCACATTCACGGACATGGCAGCCTTCCTTCTTTCCGGGTTGTCATCCTTGTCGGGGCAGATCATAAGCAGACACGCCCCGATTCACAACCCCGCGCATCAATTCCATCGGCTTCGATCTATGGACACCCTCGTTACGTTGTGAACAATCAAGTTACAGCCAGGATGGACCTGTCTATTTGCTCCAGCCCCCAAACAGGTCCATATTGTTGCCTTCCGGAAACACCAGAGAGGACAATACGTTCATGCCGATCTACGAATACGAGTGCACAAAGTGCGCCCACCGGTTCGAACTCAAGCAGTCGATGACCGATCGCCCCCGCAGCCGCTGCCCCGAGTGCCGCGGCAAAGTCCAGCGACTGATCAGCGGCGGCATCGGCATCAGCTTCAAGGGATCGGGCTATTACGTGAATGATTCCCGTCCCGCGGCCAAGCCCGACTCCTGCAAAGGCTGCCCCTCCTCGAAAGATTGCGACGCCTGATTCCGCACCGTGGACAGCTCACCGACCCGGGCGTATTCTCCGGATCGGAGGTACGCAATGGTGGATGCGACGGTGAAAATCGAGGGCCAGGTTGTCAAAACACTACCCGGCACTCCACTTCAGGAAATCATCGCCCTTCAGGGCCTAGATCTGGCAGGAGACGACCCCTTCGTCCTGGGTGCCATCAACGGCCATCGCTGCAGCCTGGCCGAACCGCTCTGGGGCGGCGAAACCGTCGGGCTGATGCGCCTGAGCCATCCCAAATCCCACTCCACAGCCGTCCGCACCCTCGCCGCCGTCCTGGCCGTGGCCTGCAACGACCTCTTTCCCGACCGGGAACTGCTGGTGGACTTCTTCGTGGGCGACGGCCTTTATGCGACCCTGGGCAACGGTGTCGATGGGGCCGACCTTGTCGCCGTCGATACGAAGATGAGGGAAATCATCGCCCAGAACCGGCCCATCGTGCCCCGCGTATTCGATCAGCGGACCCTCGTTCGTAACCGGCGGGACTCCAGTCACCCCTTCAGCCGCCGCGCAGCCCGCTATGTCTATTCCGGGGCGCCGTCCATGAGCCAGGTGATCGGCAGCAACCAGCTGTTCCATGGCGTCCTGCTGCCGTCGACGGGACTGGCCCACACCTTCCGGCTCGTCGCAGAAGAACCCGGATTCATTCTCTTACCCTCTGCACCAGGCCGACCGCAGGATCTCGCAGAATTGGTCCACAGCACAACATTCCTAGCCGCGATGCGCGAGTACGCCGACTGGTCCACACATCACGACCTCGCCGACCTGGGCGCCATCAACCGCACGGTCGCCGAAGGACGGGTCAAAGAACTGATCCGACTGTGCGAAGCCCGTCATACGCGCTTTGTGGTCGAGACCGCCCAACAAGTGTTCAACATGCCCGCCGACGGTCGTCTGGTGCTGGCGGCCGGCCCTTCCAGCTCGGGGAAAACCAGCTTCGCAAAACGCCTTACCGTGCAACTTCAGGTCCAAAACCTGGAGCCGTACGCACTGTCGCTCGACGACTATTTCGTCGACCGCTCCGACACGCCGACCGACGAAAACGGCCGCCTCGACTACGAATCCATCGATGCCCTGCGGCTCGACCTGCTCAACGACCATCTCGCGGCCCTGCTCGCCGGGCGACCGGTCCGACTGCCACGATACGACTTCACCACCGGCACCAGCAGCGAGAGTCAGGACGAAGTGACCCTTCCCCGGGGCGCTCCGCTCATCCTCGAAGGCCTCCACGCCCTCAACCCCCGGCTGGCCTCGTCGATCGAATCCTCCCACGTCCTGCGCGTCTATGTGTCGGCCCTGTGCCACACCAACATCGACAACGTCACACCGCTGCCAACGACCCTGAGCCGCATCGTGCGCCGTATCGTCCGCGACGCCCAATTCCGGGGCTATACGGCCAGCCAGACCCTCGCCCGCTGGCCCCAGGTCCGCGAGGGTGAAGACCGCTGGATCTTCCCCTACCAGGACAACGCCGACTTGGTCTTCAACTCCGGGCTGGCCTACGAACTCGGCGTGCTGAAGCTCTGGGCGGAACCCCGCCTCGCCGCCGTCGAAACCGACGATTCCTCCTACGGTAGGGCGCGCGCGCTGCTCGAGCTGCTGCGGATGCACCTGCCCATCGACGTGCGGCTGGTGCCGCCGACTTCCCTGTTGCGGGAGTTCGTGGGAGAAAGCGGATTCAGCTATTAGGGAACCAGGAAGGTTTCGCAGACCTGCGCCATGGCGGCGTCCAGGCTCGCCTCGTCGACGATGCATGAGACCGTCGAGACCGAGGTGCTGATGGCGTGGATGTCGATGCCACCGGCCGCCATGGCCTCGAACATCAAGCCGGCGATGGCCGGGCGCTCACTGAAGTGAGGGCCGTAGATGGAGAGCAAACTCACGTTTTTCACGAACTCGATGTGCTCGGCTTCGATTTCTTCGCTGATCGTCTGCAGCAGGCCCAGAGCCTGATCGATGTCCGCACGCTCCAGGGCCACGGTGATGTTTTCGCGATTATGGCTGTCGGACGAGGACACGACGCACAGCACATTCACGCCGTGGGCGCCAAGCAACGATAGGGTCTTGCCCGCCACACCGGGTCCGCGGCGTACACCGAGGATCTTCACCAGCACGAGCCCGCGCGTTTCCAGCATGCCGCCTATAGCCACCTTGGACATCTCGAATCCTCCCGTTGGGCATCCCCCGTCTCTGACAGGACCAATGTAGGAAGCTCCATCGTCCTCTCCCAAGAAAAAACCCAATCCCTCCCACCGCATGGGGGTTGACAGGCCGCCTGCGCCCTTTAGAATCGGAGCCGATCATCAAGGGGGAACCAATCATGACTCGTGTCGCAGTGATCCTCAGCGGATGCGGCGTCTTCGACGGCGCCGAGATCCACGAGGCCACGGCCACCCTGCTGGCGCTCGACAGGGCCGGTGTGGAGGTCGTTATCGCTGCGCCCGACATCGATCAGATGCACGTGATGGATCACCAGGCTGGCGAGCCGGCGACTGTCCCTGCGAGAAACGTCAGAACCGAATCCGCGCGGATCGCGCGGGGGCCGGTGGCCGACGTCGCCGCACTCAAGGCCGGGGACTTCGACGCCGTCATCCTGCCCGGCGGCTTCGGCGCCGCCAAGAACCTCTGTTCCTTCGCCGTCGACGGCTCAGGCTGCACGGCGAACCCAGAGGTGGCGACCTTTCTGAAGGCCATGAACGCTTCCGGAAAAGTCATTGGCGCAATGTGCATCGCGCCGGTTCTCATCGCCCGCGTGTTTGGAGAAGACAAGCCCATCAAGCTCACGATCGGCAGCGATGCCGGCACCGCGGCGGCCCTCTGCGAGATGGGCGCCCTGCATGTGGAGGCACCCGCCACGGGCGTCGTCGTCGACGAGGACAACCTCGTCGTTACGACTCCGGCCTACATGCTCGCCGACGGCATCGCGGAGGTCTTCGATGGCGTCTCCCAGCTGGTGGCGAAGGTTTTGGAGCTCACAAATCGAAATCACTGAAACAACAGAAGATCAACGAGAAGGACCTCAGATGCATTACGCTCACGACCTTGACGGGCGCGAGGAATCCTCCGTCCCAAACCCCTGGGGACTCCTTGGAGCCCGTGTCATCAGCCTGGTCAGCCAGAAGGGCGGCGTGGGCAAAACCACCTCGACAGTGAACCTGGGCGCGGCCTTTGCCCTGAGCGGACACCGCGTGCTTGTGATCGGAGCCGATCCGCAGTGCGGCGTGTCCCGCAGCCTCGGCTTCGCTCCCGAACAGCTCCACGGCGGACTCCGCGAGGTTCTTCTCTCCGGCATGCCCCTGTCCGACGTCGCCCACGCGACCTCACTCGACCAGTTGTCGATGGTCGTGCCTGATGCCTGGGCTCTGGATGAAGAACGACAATATAAAGACCTCATGAACCGTCATGCCGACGCCTTCGTCGAAGCCGTTGACGAGGCCCGCGCCGAGTGGGACACCATCCTCATCGACTGTCCCCCCGGGTTCGGACCCGAAACCCGCGCTGCCCTGGCCGCCAGCGATGCCTACCTGGCACCCGTCCAGGCGGAAGAACTGTGCCGGGACTCGCTGCGCCGCCTGCTTGAGTTCATCGCCGAGTACTCGACCACTCTCCCCTCCGGCGGACCGCTGCTCGAGGGTCTGTTCATGACCATGACGGACCACAGGACACTGATGAGCCGCCACGTCGCCGCCAGCCTCGATACGGAGTTTGGCACCGCTCTCCTCGACCACTCCGTTCCACGTACGACCAGATTGGCGGAGATGGCTCTCCATGGCCGCCCCACGGTGATCTACGACCGCCGCTCCCTGGGCAGCCGGGCCTATTTCGATCTTGTCGACGAACTGATGCTGCGCTGGTTGAAGGACAGCGACTCGGTCGCACGGGTCTCGCAGAAGCCGTTGTCCCCCGTAACCACGGACGCCGTGCGGCCCGTCGCCAAAGCCGCGGCCGCGGCCGCCGGCGATTCGGACAGCGTTTTCGGTTCCGGCGGATTCCGTCTCGATGGCGATTTCGACCAGGATATTGATCCTCAGGAGGAGGACGACGACATGGGCGGCGGCCTCGCCCGTCTATTGCGCGACATCACGGGCGGAGGCGCCCAGCCATCAGCCGACGTCGTAGATTCGGCCCCACGCGAGGCATGGGCGAGCTCCGGTTCCGATGCCGAACCCGACATGGTCTCCCTCGACGAGCTCCTCGACGAGGAGGAAGGCAGCAGCCGCGAACGGAATTCAGAAGGTTACTGGGGTCTCGGCGACGACGACTACGACACCATCAATTAGCCTTCCCGAGGCGGGTTGATCACTTCGAGGCGCCGTTGTACCTTGTTGGTCGGCGGCGCCTCGTTCCGTGTGCACCGTTTCCGTCCCGTCCGCAGGAGGACACCCGTGGAGCGTTCGATGCAGGCCCTCGTTTACGACAAGGCCACCATGCCCTGGGACAAGACCCGCGGCTTCGTGCGACAGACAGTCGCCCGACCCGAGCTCGACGAGGCAGCCAACCCCGCCGATTCCATGTCCGTAGTCATCAAGGTGATCTTCGCCGGCTTCTGCGGCAGCGACCGCGGCATCTGGAACCGCACCGCCTTCAAGGGCATGATCTTCGAAAGCCTGAAACAGGAGCAGCACACGACCCGCATCATCGGCCACGAGATGGTGGGCGAGATCGTTGAGGTGGGCTCTCTCGTCACCGGCAAGTACAACTACCGCGCCAAAGACATCGTCTCGACCGAATCGCACATCATCTGCGGCGTGTGCCATCAGTGCATGATCGGGCAGACCCACATCTGCGCCGACGACCAGATCATCGGCATCAGCCGCGACGGCTGTTTCGCCGAGTACATCAAACTGCCCGCGGCCGTACTCTGGCCCACAGACAAGAAGAAGATCAAGCTCAAGGTGGCGGCGTTGCAGGAACCCTTCGGCAACGCCGTGCACGCCTGCCAGGTGGCCGACCTGCGCGGCAAAACCGTCGGTGTGTTCGGCTGCGGCACGATCGGCCTATTCGTCATCATGGTGGCCAAGGCCCTGGGCGCCACCCGCGTGATCGGCGTGGAGCCCGTCCCCAAGAACCAGGAGATGGCACGCCGGCTGGGCGCCGACGTCGTGATTCCTCTGGATATGTCGCGCACGCCCAAGCACGGCGCGGCGGCCAGCAAAGAGGTCGTCCAGGCCGTCCGCGATGCGTCGCGGGGCATCGGCGTGGACGTGGCTCTCGAGATGGCCGGGTTCAACAGCAGCGTCAACAACGCCATCCAGAGCACGAGGCGCGGCGGCGAGGTCGTTCTCTTCGGTCTCAAGCAGGGCAGCTTCCAGATCCAGGCCTTCGACCGCGTGATCGTCAACGGCCTGACCCTGCGCAGCGTCATCGGTCGACGCATCTTCGACACCTGGATGGTGACGCGTAATCTGCTCGAGGACGAAAGCAACGGCATCCAGAAGCACATCTACGAAACCATCCTCGCCGGCGGCCGCGAGACGGTCGTCCACATCGACGACTTCGAACCCGCATCGTTCCAGTCCAAGCTGAACGAGTGGCCCAAACTGATCCTGGAGTTCTAGGAGGCTGCATGTTCCTGTCCATCGAATACTGCAAGGTCTGAAACTACGAACCCATCGCCGCCGGTCTGGCGGCTGAATTGAAGCGAGAATTCAATCTGGATGCGGAGCTCATTCCGTCTTCGGGAGGCGTGTTCGAGGTGATCCTCGGCCAGGAGCTGATCTACTCCAAGCAGGCTCTCGGCCGTCACGCCGAAGACGACGAGGTGGCGGCCTTGGTGCGTAAGAGACTTCCGTGAAGCCGTACACATTCCTCTTCGACATGGACGGCACCTTGCTGGACAGCAGCGCCGCAGTGGTCGATGCCGTGGCCGCCGGGTTGCGGCGGGCCTACACCCATCACGGTCTGCCCGCCGCCGACCCAGACTACGAGCTGATCAACAGCTGCATGGGCCTGCCCAGCGAGGACTACTTCGAGCAGGCCTACCCCCCGGCTTCGGTCCCCGTAAGCCTGCGGGCGGACTTCGCTCTGACCTACGGCCGCTTCACCGCCGAAGAGGAAGTGGCCGCCGTCGACCGCGGCGAGACCCGACTCTACGACGGCGTGGCCGAGGCCCTGGGCGAGCTGCGCACCCGCGGCCACCGCCTGCTTCTGTTTTCCAATGCTGGTCGGATCTATTTCGATGCGATCGTCCGGGGACATCATCTCGACGGCTTCTTCGAACGTACCCTCAGCCTCGGTCGGGCCCGTGACGAGGGAGTAGCCCGCGACAAGAGCGGCATGGTGCTCGCACTGGCCGACGATCCGGCACGAACCATCGTGGTCGGTGATCGCCGGGGCGACATCGAAGCCGGCCGGGCCGCCGGCGCGCTGACGGTGGGTTGTCTGTACGGGTTCGGTAGTCCGGAAGAGCTCGAGGCCGCCGACTGGAAGGTCGACGGCCCCGGGGGATGGCTCACGTTACAGCTGCCTTAAGAGGTCAGTGACGATTCTTCTTGGCGGCTTTCTTCAGCTCGCGCTTCAATTCCTTGATCTCATCGCGCAGATTGTCGAGTTCCTCGGCAATGGAATCGTCGTGATCGTGGTCGTCGTCATCGTCACGATCGACGTGGACGATATGCCGGCCGTGACTGATCTCGTCGAAATCGATGTCGCCGATGTGCTCCATGGCCACCATGACGCCTTCGATGATGGCGTCGACATCCACGAACACACGCTCATCGCCCAGTTCCATGCGCATGAAGCTGTCGTTGCCGAAGTGGAGATCGATGTCGAGGCCTTCAAGCTCTTCGAGGGCTTCCTCGACGTCCTCCATCGCTTCTTCGATGGTCTCTTCGAGGTCGTCGATATCGAAATCCAACACTTCCTCGCCGGTCCCCTTGTTCACGACCCTGATCCGCTCACCCTCGACGTAGGTGCAGACATAGGTCTGGCCGTCGTCGTCGACGATGGTGAGGGTCTTGTCCTTGGCGGCCGCCGGCACAGCCAGCAGCGAGACGGTCATGACGAGAGCCAGCAGGATGGTCAGTTTGTGCAGCGTGTTCATCGTTCACCTCCGGGTGTGTGCATTCCGAGTGGCTTCCTTACGGAGTCCGGTCCAGGAGGTTGCAGGAGGTTGTGATTATTCCATGGGGTCGCAAGCGGGCTGTTGGAGTTCGTGGAGACGGCTATAGGCGCCCCCGGCTGCTAAAAGTTCCTGGTGAGTCCCTTGCTGGACGATCCTCCCGCGTTCCAGCACGCAGATGCGGTCCGCATGACGGACGGTCTCGAGCCTGTGCGCCACGACCAGGGTCGTACGTCCGCGCACCAGCCGCTCGACGGCCTCCCGGACCAGGCGTTCGTTCTCCGCGTCGAGGGCACTCGTCGCTTCGTCAAGGATCAGCACGGCGGGATTGCGGAGCACCGCACGGGCGATGGCCAGGCGCTGGCGCTCACCGCCGGACAGGGTCGCACCCCGATCGCCGAGACGTGTTTCGTAACCGTGGGGCAGCGCCGTGATGAAGTCGTGGGCGTTGGCCGCCCTGGCCGCCGCTACGATCTCCTCTTCACGGGCCTCAGGCCTACCGTAGGCGATGTTCGCCCGGACCGAGTCGTTGAACAGGATCACATCCTGGGTGACGACACCCAAAGCGTCGCGCAGCGAGGCGCGTGTCAGGTCGCGCAGGTCGTGGCCGTCGAGACGTACGACGCCGCAACAGGGGTCGTGAAAGCGCGGCACGAGATCGACGAGAGTCGACTTGCCGGTACCGCTCGCACCGACCAGGGCCACCATCTCCCCCGGCATGATCTTCAGACTCACACCGCTCAAGACTTCTTCGCCTTCGTCATAACGGAAGCTCACGTCTTCAAAGTCGAGACGCCCCCTCGCCCCCTCGAGCACGACAGCGTCGGGTTTCTCGGCAGCCTCGCCCGGATGATCGAGCACGGCGAAGACCCGCTCCGCCGCGGCCACCCCCTCCTGCACCGCGTTGTTGACCTGGCTGAGGTCCTTGATGGGCTTGCCCAGGGAGAAGATGCAGCCCAGAAACACGATGAAGTGCGCGGGAGGCAGCACATCGCCCGAGAGCACCTGACGCCCCCCGATCCAGAGAATGAACAACCCCACCGCCACCCATAGCTGTTCGGTCAGAGGCGAAGTGAGCCGCTGCAGACGGGCGAGCCCCATGAGCTGGTCGAAGATGCGCTGCGAGTCGGCGCGGAACAGGGCCCGCTCCCGCGCTTCGCCGCCGAAGGCCTTGACCACCCGGATGCCGCCGATCGTCTCCTGCAGCCGCGACGTGAGGTCCGCCATGCTCTCCTGCTGGTGCCGGCTCCCTCGACGCAGCGCCCGCCCCACCAGCACGATCAGCCCCAGGCTCGCCGGCAACACCAGCAGCGCCAGCAGAGTGAGGCGCCAGCTCAGCATCACGGCCGTCGTCAGGTAGGCGACGATCAGCACGGGATCGCGGGCCGTGTTGGTGAAGCTCACGTTCAGACAGCGATTGACCACCTGCACGTCGTTGGTGGCACGGCTGATGAGTTCACCTGTGCGGCGGTAGTGATAAAACGACAGGGGCAGTTCGGTGAAGCGGACGAAGAGACGGTTCCGCAAATCTCGAATAAAGCCGTGCTGAACCTGGTCAGTGAGGATCATCTGCAGGTAGCCGGCCGTGTTTTTGATCAGGGTCGCGGCGAAGAACACCACGACGATGCGCCACAGGGCTTCGGTGCGGGTGCCCTGGAGCAGGGCGGAGCTCAACCCGGCCAGGAGACGTTCGCGGAGAGCCGCCGTCCCTCCCGTCTCGAGCACGGGTGCGGCGGCACCCAACGTGCCGTCTCCGGAGAACAGGGCCTCGAGGAAAGGCACGAGCAGCACGATCCCGAACACGCTGAGCAGCGAAAACACCACCATGAGAACCATGGAGAGCAGAATCTTCGGCAGGTAGGGTCGCGCCAATCGCAGGACGCGCAGATAGGTATGCATGTCCTTACGTTAGCGGTCAGGGGTCAGGTGTCAATACCAGGGTCCGCCCCTTATCTCAGGCAAGGAAGATGAAGGAGCCAAGTTTATAACCTGAGCGACGCACTGACGGCAAGCCCATGCTCTGGACTGATGACTGTCGTACCTCGAGTGTAGAGAATGCTGAACGATACCTTCCGCGAGATCAAGGCACCTCCCCCCACTGACCACTCACCGTAGGACGGGTCGCCGGATCGGGCGGGCGATGATGTCGAGTAGCCGAGAATCGGGTAGAACCTGTCGCCGTATTTTCGGTAGCTGATCGACACCGAGGCGCTCGCAAGCGCATCGTAGTTGAACCCTGTGGGTTCGCCCAGTTCGGTAAATCCCGCCTCGGCGAGAACCGAAACCGGACCGATCCTCTGGGACGTGAACAGGCTCGCCCCCCAGTCGGCCTCGCCGCTTCCCGTCACGTCGAAGTGTGCCTGCAGGGGCAATTTTCCCCTCAGACGCAGCCAGCCGGAACTGGCAGCGGTACCCGCGTGCGACGTCCAAAGGCGGCGGCCCGCCGTCAGGTAGAAAGAACCCAACCCGGCCCCGTCCGGAACGGAGACAGAACTTCCTCCGTCGGTCCACGACAACCAGCTGAGGCTGCCGCGCAGACTCCAATCGTCGGTACGCAGGGAGAGTGCGGAATACGAAACGAGGTATTCGCCTCGAATGCCGACCTGATCCTGACTGAGCGATCGAAGTGTCTGCGTGTAGGATGTCCTGATCGGCTGGCCGGCAACGACCGGGCGGGGTGTCGCCGCCGTGACCATAGCTGCCAATACAAGGATCATAACGAGATTCCGGGTCGGGCTCATGCTGTGACCTCAGTGCTGGTGGCCGGCGTGGGAAGCGTCGCGCTCCCCGTTTATTGAGACCAGAGCCTTCATCATGGCGTGGCCTGAACGGATCATCACATCGAGGTTCTCCATCATCGCTCCCATGTGCAGCGACATCGCCTCGTCGCCCGACATCCCTTCGCCGCCCATAGCGCCGTTCAGATGATCGAGCATGGTCTGCATGGCGGGCATGAGATTCTCCATGTCGCCGGTCATCTCGTTCATCATGTCCATGGGCGCGCCCTGCTCGCCGGTCATCATCTCGTCATGCATGTGGCCGGCCATGTCTTCATGATGCCCCTGCATTTCCTGCATCATTTCGCCCATCTGCTCCATCAACATGCTCATCTGATCCATCATCTCGCCAGAGTGCATTTCGGCCATGTCTCCGGTCATTCCACCGTGATCGTGGCCGCCACCGGTTCCGCCCCCCATATCGCCGCCGTGCTGGGCGAACGCGGGGAACGATGCGAAGGCGAGCATGATCACCGTCAGAATCAGGAAGCGGGTTGTCGTCGGCATTGTGGGTCTCCTTGTTCAAGGGGCGTACGCCCCAGTAAGAGCCGGAATCATCGGATCGATGACTCAGGCTACATTTCTGTCAGATTTTTGTTCTGCGAAGCCTCAAGGCATTTCCTATCACCGAAACCGAACTGAAACTCATGGCCGCAGCTGCAATCATCGGTGACAGCAACAGACCTGTGGCCGGGTAGAGAATGCCAGCGGCCAGAAGGACGCCGACAGCGTTGTAGGCAAAGGCCCAAAACAGATTCTGTTTGATGTTGGACATGGTCGCCCGTGAAAGACGCCGTGCTCGAACGATACCCCGCAGGTCGCCCTTGATCAGGGTGACGCCCGCGCTCTCCATGGCCACGTCCGTGCCCGTCCCCATGGCGATGCCCACGTGGGCGAGGGCCAGGGCGGGCGCATCGTTGATACCGTCGCCAGCCATAGCCACGATTCGGCCCTCGCTCTGAAGACGTGTGATTTCGGCCGCCTTACCATCCGGCAGGACGCCGGCGATCACGTCGTCGATACCGAGCTGGCGGGCTACGGCTTCAGCCGTCGTGAGACTGTCCCCCGTGAGCATGACGATGCTGATGCCTTCGTCGTGAAGTGCCGAGATCGCTTCGGGCGTCGTCGCCTTGACAGGATCGGATACGGAGATGACGCCTGCGGGACGACCGTCGATGGATACCAGCATGGACGTGTGTCCCAGTCTTCGGAGGTCCTCTGCGAGGGTGAGAAGACTCGTCAGGTCCTGATCGAGTTCTTCGAACAGGGCCTGGTTGCCGATGGCGACGAAGCGGCCGTCCACCTTCCCCACGACACCCTTTCCCGTCACCGAGCGGAACTCGCTGACGGTCGCCGGCTCCAGTCCCCTCGCCAATGCACCTTCGACGACGGCCTCGGCGAGGGGATGTTCACTGGCTCGCTCCAGGCCCGCAACGAGGCGAAGGAGTTCGTCGTCCGCCCCATGATCAGTGGCGTGCACCTCCTGAAGACGAGGAGCGCCTTCGGTCAGGGTGCCGGTTTTGTCGACAACCAGAGTATCGATCTTGCGCATTATCTCGATGACTTCCGCATTCCGGAACAGAATGCCTGCGGTCGCGCCCTTGCCGCTAGCCACCATGATGGACATCGGCGTCGCCAGACCCAAGGCGCAGGGGCAGGCGATGATCAAGACCGCCACCGAGTTGACCAGTGCTAAAGCGAGCCGCGGCGCGGGCCCCCACAGGGACCAGATGACAAAAGTCAGAAGCGAGATCAGGATGACGGCCGGGACGAAATAGCCTGCGACCATATCGGCCAGTTTCTGGATTGGCGCCCGGCTGCGCTGAGCTTCGGCGACCATCAGGACGATACGGGCCAGCAGGGTGTCAGCGCCGACCTTTTCCGTGTTGATGATCATCGACCCGGTCCGGTTGACCGTCGCACCGACGACGTGGTCCGAGCGCGACTTCTCCACCGGGATGGGCTCCCCAGTAATCATCGACTCGTCGACCGACGAAATTCCGTCTTCGACGATGCCGTCCACTGGTATCTTCTCGCCGGGCCGGACCCGCAATCGATCACCCACCAGGATGTCCGAGAGCGGCACATCCACTTCCGAGCCGTCGGCTTCGATGCGCCGCGCCGTGGCAGGCGCCAGACCCAGCAGCGCCTTGATGGCCACACCAGTCTGGCTGCGCGCCCTGAGCTCCAGAACCTGGCCCAGCAGGACGAGGGTGATGATCACGGCCGCCGCTTCGAAATACACCGGCACCGCGCCGGATTCGAGCCGCATCGAACCTGGGAAGATCCGGGGCGCCAGGACCGCTACAGCACTGAAGACGTACGTTACAGCCGTGCCGAGCCCGATGAGCGTGAACATGTTATAGGCCCTGGTCTCGACCGACCTCCAGGCTTTGATGAAGAACGGCCACCCCCCCCACCACACGACCGGAGTGGCCAGTGCGAACTGGGCCAACAGCAGCCATCGCGCCGAGGAGTGACCCGGCGCTAACGATGCGGGGAGGATATCGGCCATGGCCATCAGGAAGACCGGAATCGTCAGGATGAGGCTGAGCCGGAAACGACGTTCCATGCCATGCAGCTCGGACTGGTCCTCGGCGGCCCCGGAGGGATGAAGAACCTCCAGAGCCATCCCACAAACGGGGCAGTCACCGGGCCCATCCTTGTGGATTTCGGGGTGCATGGGGCAGGTATAGACGCCCGCCCCGCCCTGGATATCGTTGTTTGTAGGTGATGGTATTTCACCGGAGCCCCCGTGAGATCCATGAGATCCGTTGCAATGTGACCCAGGTTGCTCGGAGTTCACTTTCGAATGCTGTGCCTGCTTCAAGACCATCACCCCCCTTCTGTCTGTTCGGCGATGCCACGAGTTAGATCGGCGTCGGCTCAGTTCGAAACGATGGAACCGCACCGTAGCATCGAAGAACCATAGTAGGGATTGGCGATGGTATCGCCATTTTGCAGCCACGACTTCTTGGCCATGCCGCAGTACGCGATGTTGGGAACAACACCATCGACGAGGCCTCGGTATTCGATCATCACATCGCTGAGATCGCCGAAGGCGGCTCGTGCTTCCTTGAGGGATCCTGCATTCTCCAGCACGAGGGCCGACTTCTCGAGACTGGGAAGCACCGCGTGCATGCTCTCAGATGCGGAGGCCTTCACGCCCGCCTTGGCGACGTCGAAGTGCAAGTTCAAGGTAGCCGCGCTTTCGGCGATGCTTTTGGCTCCAGCCTTGATGCCATCAAGGGTGTCACCGGCTAACGCGACCTGGATCACCAGGTAGTTTTCCACCACGCTGTCGAACGTGGACATGGCGTGATGCTCTGGGGTCACAGCCGCCTCATGCTGGTCATTGGCTGTAGCTGCCACCGAAGTCAGTGCAAGAAAAAGCAGTACGGCGACCTGGCTCCTGACGATGTTCCTCATGACAATACTCCTTGGTCGAGGCAATCCGTTCGTGTTCACGCTCTACCTTGCATAGAGGATGCCATCGCCCATATCGCTGTATTATAACGAGTTATGAGACAACCATTTCCCAGATCAATATATCTTGTAGAATATCCCACACTTAATTGGAGGATACTCTCAGCCTAGCGGTCACGCGTCCGCATCTCCTCGCGAAGGCAATACAGTACCGGCACGATGAGCATGGTCATGACTTCGATCACCATGCCCCCGAACGATGGGATGGCCATGGGTACCATGATGTCGGAGCCTCGGCCGCGCGAGGTGAGCACGGGCAGCAGAGCCAGGATCGTCGTAGCGGTGGTCATCAGGGCCGGGCGGATGCGTCGTGATGCTCCCTCGACCGTGGCGAGACGAATCTCCGCCCGACCGACCGGCTTGTTGCGCCGGAATGTCTGGTCGAGATACGTAGCCATGACCACGCCGTCGTCCGAGGCGATACCGAATAGGGCGATGAAGCCCACCCAAATCGCCACGCTGAGGTTGATTGGGTGGATCTGGAAGAGGTCGCGCAAATTGCCGACGTCGAGGAACCAGCCCTGGCCGTAGAGCCAGAGCATGATGAAGCCGCCGGCCCAAGCCACGAAGATGCCGGAGAAGACCATCGCGGTGGTCAGCGTCGACTTGAACTGGAAGTAGAGGATCAGGAAGATCAGCAGCAGCGCCAGCGGCAGCACGACCTGAAGCCTCTTTTCCGAACGTACCTGGTTTTCGTAGCTGCCGGCGAAGGTGTAACTCACACCGGCCGGCACGTCGAACTCACCGGCATCGATGGCTTGCCGCAGGTGGGCCTTCGCCGCCTCCACCACGTCGACCTCGGCGCTCCCCTTCTTCTTGTCGAACAGCACGTAACCGATCAGGAAGGTGTCTTCGCTCTTGATGGCCTGGGGGCCTCTCACATAGCGGATCTCTGACAGCTGGGAAAGGGGTATCTGGGTGCCGTCAGGGGCGGGCACCAGCACGCGCGCCAGCTCCTCGATGGAGTCGCGTCGCTCCCGGGCGTAACGGACACGCACCGGGTAACGCTCCCGTCCTTCGACGGTGGTAGTGACCTGACGCCCGCCGACAGCTACTTCCAGGACATCCTGGATGCGCCGTACCGTCAGCCCGTAGCGGGCCGCGGCCTCGCGGTCGATATCCACCTCGAGATAGGGCTTGCCCACGATGCGGTCAGCGAAGACCGCCGCCGGCTCGACTCCAGGCACTTCTTTGAGCAGGCGTTCGATCTGCAGGCCGACGCGGTCGATGGTTTCGAGATCGGGACCCTTAACCTTCACACCCATGGGCGCCCGCATACCGCTCTGCAGCATCACCAGCCGCGCCGCGATGGGCTGCAGCTTGGGCGCGGAGGTTGTGCCGGGCAGCTTGGCCGCCCGCACAATTTCGTCCCAGATGTCGTCGGGTGAATGAATGTGATCGCGCCACTGGCGGAAGGGCTTGCCCCGCCCATCCGGGATCAGGTCACCAAAATCATCACGCACGAATTCCTCGCCATCGTGTCGGAAACGCAGGCGACGGCCCTCGGCGTCGACGCGATATTCGGGTTTGTAGTTGATGACCGTCTCGACCATGGAGATGGGCGCCGGGTCGAGGGCCGACTCCACGCGGCCCAGCTTGCCGACCACCTGCTCCACTTCGGGAATCGAGGCAATGGCCATGTCCAGCTTGCTCAACACGTCCGAGGCTTCGCCGATCGAAGCGTGGGGCATGGTCGTGGGCATAGACAGATATGAACCCTCGTCCAGTGGCGGCATGAACTCCTTGCCGAATCCTGGGA
>CALEMW010000098.1 GCA_937910695.1 uncultured bacterium | reverse complement strand
GGTACGTCCCGCCTCCGTACATGTCTGACAATCGCCCTTATGATCAGGATGTATATGGCAAGCTGAAGAAAAGTCCCGACCAAGCCGGTTTCGGCCAGGGGTCCGAGATAGATATCGTGAATCGATGTATGGCGGAAGTTGGCGAACCGAATCGTGCCGTAGACCGGGACCTCGACCGGATCGATGTATTGGTCCCTCACATTGCGATACCGGAAGAAGCCGACGCCGAAAATGGGATGATCTTGCCACATCCGGATGGCCGTGACCGCCGTCCCCAGCCGGGCGGTGATGGTCTGATCGTCGTCGACCCGGTCCTTCATCATCTTATCGTTGCCGGCACCCAGCACGAACACGGCGATCAGCGGCAACAGGGCGATTGCCGGGGCGCTGATCTTCAGGTAATGACGTCGGTTCAATGCGATGGTGACCAGAAGCGCAACGATGCCGGCAAGCCAGGATCCGCGAGTATATGTGAAGTACAGTCCGGTAAGCCCCATCGCCAGCATGAGATAGCTGAATACCCGAATGAGTTTGTTCCTGGCTGTCGCGATCAAGTAGAGGTAGACGGGCAGAATCATGCCCTGAACGGTTCCGAACAGAGGTGCATGGGAGAAAGGACCGTTGGAGCGCCCCCACCACATCGTCTGGATGTAGAGAATCGACTTGGGCCAGATGAGTTGGGTGATCGAGAATTTTTCCGCTATGGATGTCACTGCATAGTACATGCCGAGGGTGGCGAGCAGGATCAACAAGAACCTCATGTACCGCTGAGTGACCACGATATTCTTGGCCATGAAATACGCGGCATACGGCACGAGATAACTTCTCGTCCAGAGGCTGAAGTAGGTGGAATCATTCAGAAGGAAAGACACAGCCAGATAGAGGGCGTTCACGACGAGAAGGATGTCGAGCAGGAAGGGAGCACGCAGGGTCTTACGTTCAGCGACGGTTTTCACGGAAAACACGGCGACAAGCCAGATCATCGCCACGCGGTCGATATAGAGATCCGGTAGTCCTGGCATGGAGACGGACCAGAGAAAACGGAATCCGCCGACCGAGAGAATAGCGACCGTGAACGGAACAACAAGGAAACGGAAGGAAACGAAGGCGTACAGCAGCCCGAAAAACAACAGAACCAAGAACAGAGTAAAGGCAGCAATCCCCAGCTTGCTGATCAGCACGTGGCAGATCAGAAGAATGGCCACGAACAGAAACCCGAGCATAACCTTATTGTTCTGCCTATCCCGCACAAAGCCGTCGTGTGAGCTCTCAGTGGGCCTAGTGAGCGACAAGCGCCGTAACACGTCACTCCGCCTTGGGAATGCTCGCGAACACCGGCAGCTTGAGATACTCCTCAATATCCCTGGGGCTCGAGATCTTGTGATCGACGATCTCCAACAGGAAGGCCACGATGATTCCCAATGCCAGGGCGAAGAATACTAGCATCGCAAAATACATCAGTGACTTGCCGCCACTGAACGACTGTGCCAACTCGGGCTGGGTCAGTGAAACGATGGAACTGACGCGTTCGTCCGCCTGAAGAGCCACACGCACTTCACCCAACTTGCCCTGAAGCATCTCCATGAGATCGCGCATGGACGTGGTTTCAGCATCAATCATCGACACCTTGTAGTAAGCCTTGGGCGCATTCCGTCTGCGAACCTCGAAATCGCCAACGAGATCGGCCATCATGCTTTCCTTGGAGCGGAGTCCCTCGAGGTTGATCCAGACGCTTTCCACATAAGCCGCTTCTTCACGGCGAAGATTCGCGAGGGCGGTATCGAGAAGCTCCTTCTGCTGCATCACAGGAATACTGTTCTGCGTGTGAACCGACAGTAGCCCGTTCAACTTGTCCTCGTGTTCGCCGACTAGTCGCCGCCAATAGACCAACGTAGCACTGAGACTTTCGCTCTTGCCCATGGGAAACTGTCGGGGGTCGTCCTGAAGCGCAGCAAGGAGTCCCTGGTATTCGATTTCGACAGCACGGCGAGCCCCGCGAGCGAGCACGAGTTCATACTCGGCCTTGATCAGGCTCCCTGCCTCGAGACGTAATTCCTCACGCAGTTCTGAGTAGCCGGCCCGTTCGAGAATCGCAGCTCGTTCCGCCAACAGTGAATCGACTTGAGAACGAACCACAGCAATCTGTTCTTCGTAATAGACCAGGGCCTGGCTGTTTTTCCCCCCGTGGATCTGATAGTCGACGAAGGCATCGCGCATTGCACCGACACACATGAGTGCTAGGCGGGGGTAAGGGGCGTTGACCTGAAATTCAAGGATCCGGGACTCTCCGACTACCGTGACATTGGTATGCCCCATGAGGAAATTCTTCAAATCCCCCGCATTTTGAAGGTCGGCATAATTGGGATCCATATCACGAATCACAGGGATGGAGTCTTCCAGGCTCGCTGCCGCTATTTCCGCGACCGGAACGCTCATGGCGATATTGAAGAACGTACTCAATTCCCTGTCGTAGTCGATGTTGCGACCGCTCACGTTCCAGCGAGGCTGATCGACATTCGCGAGTTCGACGAGGACTCGTGCAGCAGCTAGATAGGAACTCGTCTGGTTGAAAAGTGCCAAACCACCGGCGATGATGATCGGCAATGCCACCGCGACAACGACCCACTTGCGCCTATAGAGAGTAACGACGACGTCTCTGAGGGAGAGACCCGACTCTCTTAGCGAAGTACCGTTGTTCACGGGAGCGACAGCCACTCCATCACCTCCTGTAGAGACCGCTCTCAATGTATCGAACATCCGATACGATGCGCGTTATGTTCAGGATACCCCCAAGCACCTCGGTCGAGAAGTAGGAAAAGTCGCCAATTCTTGAGCGCGGCACATAGATGACATCGTATGTCTCAAGATTCACGCCGACACTGGAAATTCCAGCGATTGTTTGGAAGTGGGAAAGATCGATTTCCTGACAGAAATAGCCGTCTTCGGTCATGCGAACCAGGACCGTATTGGACTTTTTGGCATCTTTGTTGAAGCCGCCGGCGGCTCCGATAGCACTCAAGATATCAATGCCCCCATGAGGGACCGAATAAAGGCCCGGCTTGATGACCTCGCCCATGACATAGACTCGGCGCCCCTGGGTCTCCTCGACGAGGATGGAGAGGTCGGGATTCTTATACGACTCGGCGTACTTGCTCGTTATGATCGAATCTGCTTCAGTTACCGTGCGTCCCGCCACAACAACTCTATCGATTCCCGGCAGGGTCACCGATCCATCAGAAAGCACGATCAACTCACGCTGGTTGAGATCCTCAATGTATGAAAAGACGACCGCCAGCTTATCGCCTTCCTGGATTTGATATTCGCCCGGCTTGGCTGTCTGATACTCGCTCCGTTGCTGGTCATCAAACTCGACGAAATGACTGCGCAGACCCGCCGTCCGCGTGCCCGCACATCCCATCAGGACCACGGTGGCCGTCAACGCGGCCGACAATGCTGTGAGTCTCCTCAATCCGAGCATCATTCCGCTCCCTAAATCCGCTTGTGGATGAACTTGGGCAGGTCGAATTCCCTGCGGTTCATAACAGCACCAAGGAGGTTCACGCCGACCTCCTCAAGAGACTTAATACCACTTGCAATGGACTCCCGCTTCAGCTCGCGGTGGGCGACCACCAGAAGCAGACCATCGGTCTTCTGCGCCATGAGAGCCGCGTCTTGGCTCTCCAGGACGGGGGGCAGATCGATCAAGGCGAAATCGAACCTGGATGCCAAGGATGCCACGAGATCCAAGTAATTCCTGTCTGCGAAACTGGCCCGTTCGGCCCGCAGTTCAGTGCCCCCAGGAACCAGGGTCACGTTGGATGGCCGGCAAGGCAGAACGTCCGCCAACGTTGGATCACGCAGCAGTTCGGCGAACGTCACGCCATCGTAATCCAAAAGCTTCCTCTGCGGAGAACGGAAATTCCCGTCGATCCAGACCACCTTCTGCTCAAAGACCAGACCCAGAAATGTGGCAAGATTGTAAGACACAAAACTGGAACCCTCTCCCGACATTGAGGATGCAACAGAGATCACAGAACCCCTAAGGTCCGTCTTCAGACTAAGGAGACGGTGGCTCAACTTTGCGAATTCTTCCTGCTGGGATTCGATCGGCGCGGGGTAAAGTCGCAAGCTACCTGCCCGCTGAAGCCGGTCAGCCATTTCGGGAAGGCCAACCACCTGCTTCTTATAAGCTTTGTAGATATCTGTCATGCGTCTTCACCCTCTGGAGTCACGGGTATCTTCTTTCAGCCGTTCGCACTAAGGACAGACAGAATCACTGAGTGAACATCCCAGCGGCTCCCCTGATACGTTTTCGGCTGTTCTCTGAAGGTCTTTAGCCAGGATCCCGTTTGATCTCCTCGAAGACTGAAGCACGGTGCGGGATTGTCAAGATAGAATGAAAACCACTTCACGTCAACGTACGGATTCATCTACTATTACGCTGTTTCTTTCTCATTTCAGCATGACGAGCAGTGTCCAATCGCTGACGTGTGATTCACGAATCGCCGCTTCGTTGCGTTGGGCCTGTTCCATCGAGTCCCAAGGACCGGAGTATACGCGGAACCAAGTTTTCTCGGCGATCGCCACCCTCAGGATCGCCGTTCGATCGCTGACATGTGATAGCTGGTCACGCATCACCTCGGCATGATCGATCGTCAAGAAGGAGGCTACATGGATGCAGGGACCTACAAGGTCTAGAACATAACCGGTCTCTGCAATGGAACGATCACCGCCCTCGCGTCCGGAAGCCTGCTCATCAAGAGATGACGACTCCTCCTCACTCACGGCACGAGCCGTGTCGATGACCGTATCAGCGACCAGGATCTCGGGATCCGTCTGAGAAACCGGCATCGAAGGATCGACCACAGAGTCAGGAAGAGCCCCTGCAAACTGGCTGTCGGACGCCGACAACGCGGGCGACACAGTCTCCACGACGACCGAGTCGGAAACGGAAAAAGCTGGTGCGGTGTCAGCTGCCCCCCGGCGGGATTGCCACGTTCCGAATGAGATAACGATCACTGCCAAGGCCGCAGCGGCGATCAGCAAGAGGCGAAGGTTTCCGCGGAAGGTACTAGACTCTCCCCTATCCCCATGAGCACCATCAACTTCCGAAGATCGGGACGGTGGACCTGGTTCGATGACTTCTTCCTGCTTGGGATCGCTACTCCATGCTCCCTGCGGACCGGGCGACACAGGTTCAGATGACCGAGCGGCAAGCATCGCTCCCTGAAGATCGCCCGGTAGCGAAAGAGCAAGATCCTCTTCGGGAACATGCGCCGACTTGACCATATGCTCGCCGTCGACATAGCAGGCCAGAAGGGCTTTATCGGCGAGGATGTTGACCAGCCGCGGCACCCCGCAACTCCGGCGGTGGATCACGTCTACAGCTTCAGGAGAGAATGTTCGGTGCTCACATCCCGCCACACGCATCCGATGATCGATGTAGGCGGCGGTCTCTTTCGCCGACAAGGATTCGAGATGATAGTGGACCCGGATACGCTGGCGGACCTGAGCCAGCTCGGGCAGGTCGATCTTCTTGCGCAGCCCAGGCTGTCCGGCGAAGATGATTTGAATGCGCTGATCCTCGCCGGGGCCAAGATTCGTGAGCAGTCGCACGCCCTCCAGGGTGGAGACGTCTAGATTCTGGGCTTCGTCAATAATCAGTAGCAGCCTTACGCCGTCGCGGCCCAGAGCTTTCATGTGCTGGGTCAAGGCCATCAATAGATCGGCCCGGTCGGAGCCGGCGGGAACGGCGATGTCCTGTTCGGCCAGGACCAATTTAATCAACTCATTGAACTGAACCTGGGTCTTATTGACAATAACGACTTGGTATTGTCCCTTGATATTGTTGGCTAGGTTGTGAAGAGCAAGTGTTTTACCTGATCCGATCTCGCCGGTGATCAGAATGATGTCCTCGCCACCCTCCAAACCGTAGAGAAGATGGGCCATGGTCTCTTCGAAGGCGGTTGACAGATAAACGAATCGCAGGTGAGGAACCAGCGAGAAGGGCGCAGTGTAGAGTCCGAAATGTTCCAGGTACATTGAACATCTTCCCGTTCAGCACCGGATCAAACCGATTATTCAAGTCTTGACATGCTATGTTTCCAGAACCCCTAAAAGCGATGAGGAAGGTACTAGATATGCAGGTTCCAGGCAAAGCCGAATCTCCACGACGAGCTCGAACGGAAAAGCGATGCAGGAGTTCCCTGACGTGGCTTTGGCCGATCATGATGCTGTTGACCGCATCCATCGCAAGCGCTGATGAAATGCTGATAGCCTACCCAAAGAGCATCCAGCGCCGTCCCGCAGACCCTTTGAACATCTCATCGCGCCCCGACTGCGCTGCCGCCCTCTCCCAGACAATCACCGCCGACCTCGACATCACCCTCCACGGCGACACCACCGGCCTCCCCTCCCTGGTCGCCGCCTACGCCTGCGAACCCTGGGACGAGAGCGGTCCGGAAGCCGTCTTCGAACTCCAAGTGGACCAAAATGTTCTGCTCTCGGTATTCCTGGACTCGCCCCTGGCCGATCTCGACATCTTCCTGCTCTCGGACTGCGACAGCGATTCCTGCCTCGCCGCCCACATCTCCCAGTTCATGGCGGAGCTACCGGCGCGCCCCGAGCCCTACTACCTGGTCGTCGACGGCTACCGGGGCGCTGCGGGAACCTTCAACCTCACCCTGACAGCCCAGCCAGGCCTGCTCGATCAGATGGCCTGCGACCTGGCAACCGACGTCGCTTGCGACGACGTCGTGATGGGCGGCAACGTCTTCGATCAGCCCAACCTGGTCACCATGGCCGACTGCGGCTCGTACCTGGCCTTCGGCGGCGAAGACTGGTTCAGGCTGACCCTTCCCGACCGCGCCGAGCTGGATGTGCAGGTGGGCAGCGTCAATTTCGATGCGGTGCTCTGGCTCTTCGACGACTGCGGCCCCGACCCCGTCTGCCTAGGGTACGCCGACGGCGGCGTGGCCAGCGAACCGGAAAGCATCTCGTACATCAACGAGAGCGGCGGCGAACTTTCCCTGCTTCTCGGCGTGGACTCGATCTGGGACATCTCGACGGCGAGCGGCGACAGCGAACCCGACGGCGCCTTCAGCCTGACGGTATCCTGCTCGGTTCCCGTGTCTTCCGAGCAATCGACCTTCGGCGACCTCAAGTCCTTGTTCCGTTGATGGTTGCCTTCATCGAGAGCGCCTCAGACCAGCCTTGCTGCTGGTCTTTCCAAACTCGATACAGCCTCCATCCTTGATTCCTCAGGGGTTCGTCCCCTAGTCTTGGCCCCTCGCGCCACACCAGAGCACCCGGGCTGCAAAGGACGGAGCCGATGCCCGCCACATCCAAGACGCCGAAACCCCGCAAGGCCGCCACGGCCCAGTCCATGGCCAAGAAGCAGCGCGAGATTTCCATCAGCGAGTTCTTCACAAAGAACCGACATCTGCTGGGATTCGACTCGCCGGCCAAGGCCCTGATGACGACCATCAAGGAAGCCGTCGACAACTCCCTCGACGCCTGCGAGGAGGCCGGGATCCTGCCCGACATCCTGGTGGAGATCCAGCAGGTGGCTCCTGTCAACGGAAACGGGAACGGGAACGGTCGCACGGTCGAAGCCGCGAGCCTGGAACTCGAACCGGAGAAGGCCGCCAAGCGCAAAGGCGCCCAGGCCCCCACCAAGGAAGAGCGGTTCCGGGTGATCGTCGAGGACAATGGGCCGGGCATCGTGCGCGCCCAGGTGCCCAGGATCTTCGGCAAGCTGCTCTACGGGTCGAAGTTTCATAGTCTGCGTCAAAGTCGCGGACAGCAGGGCATCGGCATTTCGGCCGCCGGCATGTACGGCCAGCTGACCACGGGCAAACCCGTGGTCATCAACAGCCGCACGCCCGACCAGAGCCACGGCCATCATTTCGAGCTGACCCTCGACATGAAGAAAAACGAACCCGTGGTGAAAGTGGACGAAGAGTTCGACTGGGACAAACCCCATGGTACCCGCGTGGAGATCGAACTCACCGGTTCGTACAAGCGCGGCCAGCACTCCGTGGATACCTACCTGGCCCAGACCGCCGTGGCCAACCCCCACGTGCGACTCGTCTACCGTTCTCCCAAGGGCGAAGAACATGTCTACCCGCGGGCGGCGGAGGAGTTGCCCGTCGAGGCCCGTGAAATCAAACCCCACCTCTACGGCGTGGAGCTGGGCATGATGCTGCGGATGCTCAAGGAGACCAAGCAGCGCAACATGACCGGATTCCTGAAGCACGAGTTCTGCCGTGTGGGTCCGAAGACCTGTGACCAGATCCTGGAGACAGCGGGCTTCTCGGCCCGCAAGGCGCCCAAGATCATGGACCAGGACGACGTGCAGGTCCT
>CALEMW010000097.1 GCA_937910695.1 uncultured bacterium | reverse complement strand
AGTACGTCGGCGCCGGCCAGGGCACCGCGTCCCACGAGATGGGCCACTGCCTCGGTCTCTGGCACACGCACCACGGCGTGAGCGAGACCAGCGGTTGTTCGGATGTGTGCTACGAAAACGCGCACACCCGCACCGATGCGAACGCCGACTTCGTGGGCGACTTCTGCAAGGACACCATGCCCACGCCCACGAACTACTACTGCTCGGCTCCCGGCGGCACCGACTGCAACGGCTCCTCCTGGGGCGCCACCGACACCGGCAACTTCATGGGCTACGCCCCCGACACCTGCTACGACCACTTCTCCGACGAGCAGGCCTCGCGCATGCACTGCTGGAGCCGTGACATGCTGCCCGGGCTGATCATCACCCAGAGCTGCAGCGACCCCGTTCCTTCGGCTCCTTCCAGCCTGACGGCTACGGCCAGCGGTTCCTACGGCATGAACCTGAGCTGGAGCGACAACAGCAACAACGAGGACGGCTTCACCGTGACCCGCAACGGCTCGGTCGTCGCCAACCTGGGCGCCAACACCACCTCGTACGGCGACAGCGGCCTCAACTGCGAGACAAGCTATAACTACGCAGTTTACGCCGGCAACTGCGGCGGCGACTCCGGCTCCGCCACGGCCGTCGGCACCACCGGCACCTGCCCCGCCGCCACCGCGGTGCATGTGGGCGCCATCGACATGAGCGTCAGCGGCAACAAGCGCAAGAGCGCCAGCGCCTCGGTGCTGATCGTCGACGCCGGCGGCAGCCCGATCTCCGGCGCCTCGGTCAGCGGCTCCTGGAGCGGCACGACCTCCGGCAGCGCTTCGGGCACGACCGGCAGCGACGGCCGGGTCTCCTTCACTTCCAGCAATACCCGCAACAGCAGCTACTGCTGGACCTTCACCGTCAGCAACGTGTCGGGCACCGGCCTGACCTACAACGCCGGCGCCAACGTGATGACCAGCAACAGCGCGGGCAACGCCTGCGCCGGCCGCGTGGTCTACAACGGCACCATCGACTGGGCCGAGCAGGACGGACTGAGCGGCGGCTCCACCCGGATCGCCTTCAACCTGCTCCGCAACGCCGACGTGACCCTGGACGTCTACGATGTGCGCGGCCACTTGGTGCGTCGCCTCGTCGACGGCTCCTCGATGTCTGGCGAGAACTCCGTGACCTGGAACGGCTCGACCGACTCTGGGCAGCGGGCTTCCGCAGGCACCTATCTCTTCCGCCTGAACGCGGGCGGCGAAGTGGTGAACGGACGCGTGCTGCTGGTGAAGTAGAACTCACCGCACGCTACGAAGAAGGGGGAGGCCGCAAGGCCTCCCCCGTTTTCATACCCTCGATATGCCTGCTAGCGTCGCATGCGCTCGACAAGTTCGTCGATCAGCGCCGGATCATCTGGCAGAAGACCCGACGCCGGCAACCGGCCGATCAGCTCGGCCCAGCGCTCATCCTGACGATAAGCCCGACGCAGAAAGGGTGCCGCCTCGTCGATGCGTCCGGCATCGACCAGCGAAACACCCACCCAGAAGGCAGCCTCGCCGTTGGTGGCCTCGTCCGGCGCAAGGGCCAGGGCATCACGATAGGCCGCAAGTCCGTCCTCCACCGCGCCCGCAGCCACGAACTCGTCGCCTGCGTTCAGGGCGTTGTAGGCCCGCTGCAGTCCCACCAACCGTGTCAGTTCACCCACAGGGTCGGGATGATCCTCGACGCGCAGATCGAAGAGTCGATCCCGCCAAACCTGGCCGGTGCCCTCTCCCGCCACCACGACGATGGCCGCCGATTGTCGACCGCGGATATCGCCGCCCTCAGCCTCGGCTGCGGCCAAGGCGGCGAGCATTCGCGCAGCCAGATCACCTTCGGAGAGCTCGTAGGCCCTGGCCATCGCCTCCCACACCGTCCCTTGCTCCATCATGTTGGCCTGGCAGGAATACCCCTCTCCGACAACGTGCCCGGCGGCCGCGATACATCGTGAACCCGTGTGGACAGCCGTACGGCCCTGCACGTCGACCATGGCCACTTGGCGCACGGCTTCGCCGGGGTCCATGGTCAACAGTCCGGCCAGAACCGCATCGGCCCCCTTGCCGTTGCTCATCAGCTCCAGACCCAGAGGACCGTACGAAGGTTCGACGAACGACTGGGTCGCCACCGCACCCACACCCGCTTCGGCCCAGGGCACGAGCTGGCCCACCGAAAACCAGTGAGACTGGACGGCGACGCCCATCTGTCCCGTTTCCGGATCGCGGGCGACGATGGAGTAAGTAGCCACGGGCCGGCGTGGCATCACGTCCGACGCGATAACCGGAACGGCGAGCAACAACACAACAATCAGCAACGAACAACGACGCATGAGAGACCTCCTTGGCTGGATATCGTCAGCTTATCCGTTTTTTCAGGGACTTGACAGCTCCCCTAAAGCGTCTTAGTGTATTGCGAAACTAATACACTTGCTGTGCGTAGAGATCTCCCAAGCATGTCGGGGAGGAGACCCATGGGAATCATCATCGTCGTCCAACCCCAGAGCGGAGTGCCGGTGTATCGCCAGATCATCGAGCAGATCCGTTTCCAGATCGCCGGCGGCGTCGTCCGTCCGGGTGACGAGCTCCCGTCGACCCGGGCACTCTCCTCTCATCTCGGGGTGAATCCCATGACCGTCAGCAAAGCCTACGCATCGCTGGAGCAGGACGGCGTCCTGGTTCGTCGCCCCGGCAAACCGCTGCTTGTCGCCGACCGCGACCAGGAAACCGTAATCGAGAGCCGACGTGAGCAGGTGCGAGTCGCCCTCGCTCCGGCCGTGACACGCATCCGGCAGCTGGGACTCGACGACGAAACGGTTCTGAACATTTTCAGGGAACTGATCAAAGAAGCGAAGGACGAGGAGGCGATCTCATGAGCGTATTGAAGTTCCACGATGTGCGTCGGGCCTACGTTTCAGGCAAGAACGTGCTCGACGGTGTCTCCTTCGACGTGAACAAAGGCGAAGTCGTAGGCCTGCTGGGACGCAACGGTGCCGGCAAGACGACCCTCGTCCGTCTGGCCATGGGCATGATCGCTCCTCAGGGTGGCGAAGTGAGTCTGTTCGGCATGGATCCGCGAAGTCAGCCCCTCGCAGTCAAGCGCCGCATCGGCTACGTGTCTGAAGATCAGATCCTGCCGGGCTTTCTCGCCATCGGCCAGGTGCTTCAGCTCCACCGCGAACTCTTCCCCGACTGGGACGACCTGATGGCCGACGAGCTGCTGCGCCGATACGGACTCGAACACGGTCGCCGCATCAAGACCCTGAGCAAGGGACAGGCACGGCAGGTGGCTCTGCTCTGTGCGGTCTGCCATAAACCCGAAGTGCTGATTCTCGACGAACCGGCCGGCGGTCTCGATCCCGCCGCCCGCCGCGATTTCCTGGAAACGTCGATCCGCCTGCTCAACGAGTCGGGGTCGACCATCCTGTTCTCCTCGCACCATATGGGAGATGTGGAACGCATGGCGGGCCGCGCCGTCATGCTCCACGACGGCAAGGTGCTGGTGGACGACGACCTCGACGCCATGCAGGAAAGATTCAGTCTGCTGATCGTCCCTCATGTCGATGCCGGCCCTGAAGAAGATCGACGGGCCCGCCTGTCGGCCCATCCCGACTGCCTGGCTGTCCGCGACCGCCTGGACGGCTGGCACATTGTGATTCGTCGTACACCCGACGGAGCCCTCGCCGCTGCCGCCGATCTTCACTTCGACGATGCCCGCGCCACGGTTCTCGGCCTCGAAGAGCTGTTCATCGAACTCGCGGAGGGACAGTCATGATCGTGCGGTTGCTGCGTATGGATCCTGCACTGGACGGCCTTCGCACGGCGGCGTTGGTTTCGTTCGGTCTGGGTATGGTCTTACGGATTATGGGAAAAGAACTGGAAGAACAGACCGGGTTTATCGACCAATCCACAGCAATGTGGCGAGTGGTCCAGAGTAGTCTGACCTGGTCGTTGATCGCCGGCGCCATGATCGGCTCCAAGATCTGGATCAAAGTGCCCCGGTTCTACATGGGTCTGCCCATTTCCACCAGGGACATGTACCGGGTGCGGATCCTGGGCATGGCGTTGGCCCTGTGCTTCGTTCTGACTCTGACGATCCTAGCTTCCAGCCTTGAGATGGGGGCTTGGGGCGGCTCCGGCATCTCCAGCCGCACCCTGGAAAGCGGGTTCGTCTTCTGGACAACGGCCATGTTGGCGACGGCCCTCATTTTTCGATTCGAGGGGACGGTCCGACGGCCCCGATTCCGTGCTTCGACCATTTTCTTGTTCGTCACCCTGTGGATCGGCACCCTTGTCGCCATCGTCTTTCTGCCATGGCGCTGGTTCACGGGTCTACCCATCGGCGTTCTGGCCCTGCTGCTCATCCTGGAGCAGGACCGTCGAATCCCGGTCGCCTTCGACATCGAGCTTCACGCACCGGGCCCGGATCTGGTCGGTCCAGAACACTCCGCCAGTGCATCCGCAGTCCAGACGAGCAGCACCGGCGTCTCGCCCTCAAGGCCTTCTTCAACCAGCTATCTCAGCACCAAAACCCTGCTGCGTCTCATGCATCATCATTGGCAGGGATACATGTTCGTGTCGATCATGGCGATCTACGGCCTGGCCATGGTGCACGACTTCTTGGAAGGCGATAATTCTCGGATCTATGCCATCTACACAGGTCTCTTCTCCTTCAGCATGCTCCACAACTCGTTGTTGAGGATCCACCCCGTCGACGCCCTGCCCATTTCAAGGCGGCGGATCTTCCTGCTCGCAGCGGCGCCGGGAGTTCTGGCAGTCCTCTTGGGCGGAAGTCTCGGCAGGCTCACCAAAAGCAACGACGATGCTTACGTCACAATCGAAGCCGATCAAATCGGAGTGCCTCACGAGTTCGCTGTCATCGCGAGCGACGGTGTAGTACCCGAAACCGTAGCACCTTGGGGAGAAACTC
>CALEMW010000096.1 GCA_937910695.1 uncultured bacterium | reverse complement strand
CGGGGCATATGCGGGAAACGCTGGCCTGGCCGAAGCGTCGGCAGCGGGCGGCGGAACGGTTGGCCGTTTTCGTTGTGTGGTGGAACTATGTGCGGACGCGTTGGGCAAAACGGTGCTGGGAAAGTCCGGGGATGATCAAGGGGGTCGTGTCGAGGCTCTTGTCGGTCGAGCAAATATTGGAAGCCAGGATCTTCAGGACTCGAATCGAGTTGTCGGAACGTTGGGGGCGATACTATGAGGCGGATGTTGATACAAGGGCATTGCCGATCCAAAAGAGCCATACCTTGAAATTTGCATATTAGAATGGTATCGAATGCCTAAGTAATCGTGATGTTGTGAGACACAATTTTAAGGGGACAACCTACTACCAACGAATGAGGTTGGCGCCCCAGGTGAACCCCGACCCAAAAGCCACAAGCACCACCAGATCCCCCCGCACAAGCCGCCCCTCCCTCACCGCTTCGCTCAAAGCGATGGGAATCGACGCCGCGGTAGTGTTCCCATAGCGTTGGATGTTGCTGAACACCTGCTCGGGTCGCAGCTCGAAGCGCTTGGCCACCGCTTCGGTTATGCGCAGATTGGCCTGGTGGGGGACCACCAACTTGATTTCATCGCGGGTGACGCCGGCCTTTTCGAGGACTTCGTCGATGGCCTGGCAGAAACGAATGACCGCGTGTTTGAACACGGCGCGGCCGTTCATCAGAGGGAAGTGGCGTCCTTCGGCCATGAGCTCCGGCGTGATGCGTCCCGGCAGGCAGCCGGCGGGGAGTTCGCACCATAGCTCCCGGGCGTTCTCGCCCTGGCTGTGCAGGGACGAGGCCAGGACGTCGCTTGTCGAACCGGACTCGGGATCGACGGCCTGGAGGATGGCCGCTCCGGCGCCGTCGCCGAACAGCACGGAGATATCCCGTCCGCGGTCGCTCAAGTCGAGCGACGAGGATTGCAGCTCGGCTCCCACCACCAACACCGTCCGGTACAGTCCCGACTTGATGTACGCAGCCGCGGTGGCCACGCCGTATACGAAGCCGGTGCACTGGTTGCGGATGTCCAGGGCGCCGATGGTGTCCACGCCCAGGCTCTTCTGCAGCAGCACGCCGTTGCCGGGGAAGAAGTGATCCGGGTTGATGGTCGCGAACACGATCATGTCCAGCTCGGAGGCTTCGATGCCGGCGTCGTCGATGGCCATGCGGGCAGCCGCGTGGGCCATGTCGTCGGTCGTGGTGCCGGGGGTGACCCAGCGCCGCTCGGAAATGCCGCTGCGCTCACGAATCCATTCGTCGGACGTATCCATCCACTGCTTCAGTTCCTCGTTGGTCACCACACGTTCGGGAACGTGATGACCGGTGCCGATGATGGCGACGTTCGTCATGTCGGTGCTCTTTCTCCGCTCAGCGGTGCGTGATGAAGGTGTCGGTGCCCAGGGCGTCGCGGTGTTTCAGGGCATAGGCCGTGGCCTCGGCCCGCGTTTCGAAATATCCGATCCAGACCTTGTACGAGGTGCCGCCGTTTGTGGACGGTTTGCTCACGACCTCGCTGCGGAATCCCTTGCCGGACAGGTCGTCGGCGGCCCTGGCGGCGTTGTCCCGGGTGCCGAACGCGCCCATCTGCACAGCCCATTTGCCCTGGGTGGTGGGGTCGCCCGGGACGATCGAGCCCTGCTGCCGGACCTCGGCTGGGGCAGTGCCTCCTGTCGTGGGACTGTCGGGCTCGGCTAGGTCGGTCGCCGTGCCGCTGCGGACATCGGCTTCCTGGCGCAGGGATGCTCGTGTTCCTTCAGGGGTTGCTTCGCCGTGCTCGGGCGATTCCGGTACGACCTGCTGCAGCTCCTGGTCAAGATCGACATCGCTGCTGCGCGGTGAGGCTGTGACGGCTGCGGCGTTGGAGTCGGGCAGGGTGACCACGGACATGAGGTCGCCGTCTTCGTCCATGCCGCCGCCGCGAGGCCAGAAGATGAAGAGCGCTCCGATCACGATGAGCGCACCGGCGCCGATCATGATGCGCGACATGCCTCCTCCTCCTCCTCCTCCTCCTGAGCGCCGCGTCGCGGTGACCGGGGGGGATTCCTCGTCGCCGGCAGTCGTGTCCGGCTCGGGAGCCGGGGGAGCGGTAGCCGCGGCGACGGGTTCGTCGACATCTTCGTCGTCGGGATCGGGTGGTGATGCAGCAGCGATGGGTGTTGTGATCAGGTCTTCAGGGAGGTCTTCATCTTCCATTTCGTCGTCCTCGTCATTTTCTGCGAGGGGAAAGGCGTCGTACTCGTCGGTCTCTTCAGGAGCGTCGTCGATATCGTCGTCGTCGTCCTCGCGGTTCAGGAATTCGATGTCGTCGCCATCGTCAGGGTCGCGGCCTTTGCGTTCTTCATCGCTCATCTGAAACACCTCCGTGATCGACGGGACGGTTCGGCACCAGCAGGCTGCCGATTACCGTCGCCGTCAGGGACAAGACGAAACCGGGGATCATCTCATACAGTTGCGATTTGAGGACCGGCACGTTGTACCAGATCAGCACGGTCAGCGTTCCAACCACCAGTCCCGCCAGCACGCCGGCCCGGCTCGTGCGACGCCACCAAAGAGACAGCAGCAGCGGTGGACCGAAGGCGGCACCTAGACCAGCCCAAGCGTAGAGTACAAGAGAGTACACGAGGCTGTCGGCACGCCAGGCAAGAACGAATGCAACAGCGCCCACCGCCAGGGTCGCCCAACGGCCGATGCTCAGCAGTGTCTTCTGATCGGCGTCGGGGTTGATCAGGCGGCGGTAGATGTCTTCGCTCACGGCGCTGGCTGAAGCCAGCAGCTGGGAGTCGGCGGTGGACATCATCGCGGCGATGGCGCCACAGATCATCACCACGGCCAGCCACTCGGGCATGAAGCGTTGGGCCATCATGGGCATGAGCTGTTCCTGGTCGGCGATCAACCGGCCTTCACCCAGGGACTCGGGACCGAAGTAAGCCAAGCCTGCCAAGCCCAGCATGATGGCGCCGCCGAAGGCCATCACGGCCCAACCGACGGCGATCCAGCGCCCCTTGGACACTTCGTTCGGCGATGAGATTGCCATGAACCGCAATACGAGATGGGGTTGCCCCATGTAGCCCAGGCCGATGGCCAGACTGCCGAGCACGCCGCTGATCGCAGCCCAGCCCGTGGCGCCCGGGGCCCACGACAAGGTGTCGCCGCCCATGGCGCCCAGCCTGGCGCCCATCTCGGTTGGCCCGCCCAGTTCCATGATCACGGCCAACGGCAGCACCGCCAATGTGAACAGCATGATGATGCCCTGGACGAGGTCGGTCCACGCTACGGCGTAGAGTCCGCCGGCGGCCGTGTAGAACAGCACCAGCACCGCGCCGATGAGCATGCCCAACACCGGAGAGACACCGAGGTAGAAGTTGAGCACCTTGCCTGCGGCCAGGAACTGGGCCGCTACGTAGAAGGTGAAGAAGAACAGGATGATGGCGGTGGCCACCAGTCGCAGCACGCGGGTCGTGTCGTGGTGGCGGTCCTCGAAGTAGTCGGCGAGGGTCATGGCGCCGACCCGCTCGGTCTCGGTGCGCAGACGTCGAGCGATGGTGAACCACGAAAAAGCAATGCCGGTGACACAGCCGATGCCCACCCAGAAAGCTGAATACCCCGACACGAAGGCGAGGCCGGGCAGTCCGATGAGCAGCCAGGCAGATTCGCCGCTGGCCCGTTCGCTGAAGGCGGCGACCCAGGCGCCGAGCTTGCGGTCGGCGAGCAGGTACGATTCGAGGGTCCGGTTCATGCGGACGGCCGCAAACCCGACCGCGACGGTGATCAGGAAATAGAGGAGGAAGCCGAACAGTACGGGGCTCATGAGTTCCTTCTCGTCAAGCGGTTGCGAAACCGTTACGGACCGACCATACGGTAGGTGTCCACGAGCGGCAAGAGTTCGATGATCAGATCGTCACAGAAGACGTAGTCTCGCCATAGGAAGACCCGTCTGTTAGTTTTGCGAGCCAGGATCTCGTGCTGATGATGGAGGTGAGGAAGTTCATGAAGCTGCAACGGTTGTGGTGGGCGCTGATTCTGCTCGGGACGGTGTACGTGTCCGTCCGTGTGGTGGGACTCTTTCTGGAGCCCGACCTGCATGACTTCCGAACGTACTATTTTGCCACAGAGGTAGCCGCTACGGGGGCCAGTCCTTACGACCTGGAGGCTGTGTCGGTCGCTTCAGGAGGAACCGTTGTATTTCCCTTCTTCTATCCTCCTCATGTTCTGTTTCTATTCAAGCCGTTCACGGTTTTCGGGCCGGATCTGGCGGCCCGCATCTATCTTCTGTTGAAGGTTTGCGCCCTGGTGGGGCTGATGAGCATCTGGACACGTTTCTTGCCAAGTGAGAGGCGGTTGCAGGGCACGGCCCTGCTCGTTCTACTCGTGGCGGGCGGATTTCATGAAGCCGCCATGATCGATCTGGATACAGGCAACGTTTCGATTCTCGAACAGCTGTTGCTCTGGGCTGGGTTCCTCTGGTTCATCAGGGGGCGCTATGCGGCGTTCGCAGCCCTGACCCTGGCGGCAAGCCTGTTCAAGATCTTCCCCATCGCCTTCCTGGGCCTGTTGCTGTTCGTGCCCCGACGCCGCGGTTGGCCGGCCCTGGCTGGTGGAGTCGTGGGGTTCCTTGCCGTGCACGGGTTGTCCTTTCTGACGCAGCGACCCCTTTATGAAGAGTTTCTGGGCCTCACCTATGCCATGAACGAACGCGGCGTCATGAACCCGTGCACCCTGGCCGCCGTCCGCGACGTGTTTCCGGGTTCCCAGGTCGTGGTGGTATTCGGGCTGACGGTGCTCCTGGTGACGGGGCTCTTTCTCGAGCGAGTGCGACGAAATCGCGCGGTGTTTCAACCGCAGACCCTGATCATCGGGGCAGTTTTGTTGCTCACCTTGGCTGCACCGCGGATGAAGGACTACTCTTATGTGCTTCTGTTCCTGCCTGCGGTTCTTGCGTTGTTGAAATACGCCGAAGTTCGTCGGCCGGTGGCCTGGGGGCTGGGGCTGCTCATGTTTGCCGGAGTCCTCGCCTACCAGAGCCTGTTGGTCGCCCTGTTGCTCTTCCTCTTGTGGCTCAGGGAAACGCCTTCACTCGTGCCCGGACTGGATTCCGAAGGGAAAGGACTGGTATGATCCGGATATGAGTGCACGACATACCAAGCGGCACGCCGCCACGTTCATCTTCGATCTCGACGGCACCCTCGTCGATTCCGGACGCGACATCGCCGAGGCGGCAAATCACGCCCGCGGTGCCCTGGGCCGTCCGGTGCTGCCTCTTGAACAGGTCATGACCTACATCGGTGACGGTGTGCCCATGCTCCTGAGGCGGTGCTTCGCCGTCGAAGACCCCGACCCGGCCGACGATCTGTTGACGGCTGCCCGCAAGGCCTTCGACGACCATTACGGCCGCCACTGCCTCGACCACACGCGTCTGTTCCCGGGCGTCCTCGACGTACTGCGCCGCCTGTCCCGCTTCCCCCTGATGGTGGCCACGAACAAGCCACGCCGTTTCACCGATCAGATGCTAGGCGGCCTTCACATCGACGGCGCCTTCCGCCGTATCGTGGCCGGCGACGATGTCGTCAACAAAAAGCCCGACCCCGAGATGATCCTGCTCTGTCTTGAAGGTCTCGATGTGCAACCTTCTGAGGTGGCTGTCGTCGGAGACAGCCTGAACGACATCTCTGCCGCCCGCGCCGTGGGCGCCGTGTCTGTGGGCTGCACCTTCGGACTGCGGCCGGCGGGGGAGATCATCGCGGCCAGACCAGACGTTGTGCTGAATGCCTTCGCCGAACTCACCGATCATTTCGCCACGCGGGATTCTGCGTGAGGAGGGGCTTCGTGCACGACCAACGCCCAGCTTTGGCTCCCTGGCCCCTTGAGGTCCTACTCGGGCGCACAGCCGTCGAGAGCGAACGCGACGGTCGCATCTTCGACCTGCCTCTTGCCAAGATCTGGCGTGCGCCTGCGGACGTGAACCTCGCGACCGAGGTCATGGGACATCCCGTGGCCACACCCCTAGGCCCGGCGGCCGGTCCCCACACCCAGCTGGCCCAGAACATCGTGCTGAGCTGGCTCACCGGCGGGCGTACCTTCGAACTCAAGACCGTCCAGATCCTCGACGCCCTCGACATTCCCCGGCCTTGCATCGACATGGCGACCGCCGGTACCAACGTGGAGTGGAGCCAGGAGCTGCGCCTCGAGGAATCCCTCGAAGAGTACGCCAAGGCATCGCTCATGCTGGGCGTGTTGCGGGAATGGGATCCGATCCGGGCGCGGACAGGCGTAGCCGGTCCTCACCTTTTCGAACTCTCGGTGGGCTACAATCTGGAGGGCATACGGACAGAGCGTATGGCGGGTTTTCTCGACGCCGTGAGCGACGCCTCGACCATTCTCGACGAGCTGCGCGGCCGGATCCCCGATCCCTTCCGCTCCTTCACCGACGTCGACCTGCCGTCCTGCCTGGCCCACAGCGCCACGCTGAGCACTTTCCACGGTTGTCCACCCGACGAGATCGAAGCCATCGTGCAGCACTTGATGGTGCGCCATGGCCTCGATGTGACCGTGAAGCTGAACCCCACGCTGCTTGGTCCGACCAGGGTCAAAGAGATCCTCCACGACCGTTTGGGCTGGACCGATCTGCACCTGGTGCCTGAAGCTTTCGAAGAGGACTTGCAGTTCGACCGAGCTCTGGAAATGCTCATGGATCTCGACGCCTTCGCCCAGGCTGAAGGACGTCGTTTCGGCGTTAAGCTGACCAACACCCTGGTCGTTGAAAACCACGCCGGTCGTTTGCCCGGCGAGCGCATGTACCTGTCGGGCCATCCCCTCCACGTGATTTCAGCGACCCTGCTCGCAGACCTCGACTGGGCCCTGCCCGGACTGCTGCGTCTGGGTGTGCGGGACGACTCGCCGTCGCCGGTGGCCTTTTCCGCCGGCGTCGACCGTGAGAACGTGGCCGATCTTGTAGGCCTGGGTCTCGAGCCGGTGACCGTGTGCAGCGATCTGCTCCGTCCCGGCGGCTACGCGCGCCAAACCCTCATGCTCAAATCCCTCTGCGAGGCCATGCGCAACGCCGGCTGTGCCGACCTGCCGGCCTGGCGCGCTCACTGCGACGCCCGGGCCCTGGCCGACGGCTACGAGACGTCCGCCGCCGCCTACGCCGCGCGCCTGGCAACTCCCGAGGGAGCCGCTCGCTATTGCCAGGAAGCGGTTGCGCCCCCCAAGCGCAATGATGGTGTTCTCGAACTTTGGGACTGCTGCAGCTGCAACCTGTGCGTGACGGTGTGTCCCAACGACGCCATGATCCGCCTGGGCAGCCCCGCTGCCCTCGACGACATGCTCGAGAAGAAATGGCAGTACCTATGCCTCGCCGACCTGTGCAACGACTGCGGCAACTGCACGACGTTCTGCCCGGAGCTAGGGTCGCCTCACCTTGCGAAGCCCAGGCTGCATCTGACCGACCGCAAGTGGGACAGCCACGAGCCGAACTCCTATTTCCTGACACCGGCCCCGGGCGGGTTCGTGGTGGCGGGGGACGCCTACGCCGGCGAGGTGAGCGCCGTAGTTAACGGTGATCGTGGGTTACCGGTCCGTGGCTCCGACTTGACGGAATCGTAACTTGACCGGCGACGTCATCCATCTATCGTGGTCTCCAAGAGAATCTCTCCGCACCGACCATCAAGGATGAAACCATGGCCGTTACAGAGCCCCTGTTTACGCCTTTTTCCGTTGCCGAGACCCTGACCGTCGTGCCCGGCACTCCCGCCACCGCCGCCCTCGTGTCCTGGGCCCGCGACTTCAAACTCGGCACTGCCGGCTACCGCGATCTGCTCGATCCTGACGATCTGTTCCAGCACGATGTTCCGTTCAACGGCCTGAACGTGGCGGTCATGCTCGCCGCGCGGGCGCAGTTGGCCCTCGAGGATGGGTTGGCGCACTTGCACGTCGGCGGCGAGGTGCGGCCGCACACTCAGGAGTTCATCGATCTAGCCGCCCGCATCTATGCGGCCGCCGGCATCACCGTGCATCTGCGGCCCGCAGGTCTTCGCACGACCCCCATCTGGCTTTCGAGTTTCGGTGTCCAGTACGAGGAGCTCGACGGCGGCGAAAATTTCACGGCTTCTCATTCCCAGAGCTACAAGGGCGGCTGGAAGCCCATGGACGAGAACGGGATGCAGCTGCTGGAGCTGGCCGGTCGCATCGCTGAACGTACCCGCCTGTTGGCCGAAAAAGCTGCTGAATCGGGCCTCGAGATCCCACTTGCGGCGACCGACGATCCGGCGATTCTGCGTGATTTCGATCCGCTGGATGCCTACACCGCATCGCTCAGGGCGATCGTACCCCCGGCCCTGCTCGAGGAGATCCCTGATGCGGCGGCGGCGGGTTTCCGGTGCTCCATCTGCACCGAAGGCGGCAGCATGGGGCCGGCGGCGCGGAGGGTGTTCGCCCAGCTGGGCATCGGCGTCGGCGAAGGCGGGCCCGTCGACTTCACTCATGAGGAGGAATCGTCGACCTACCACGGCATCGGCATCGTCGACGGCGTGAACCACGGTGTCGATCCCGGCAAGTGGCAGGTCTACAAGCACGTGGGCGCCCAGGATCTGCTGCGCAGGAATGAGGCGACGGTCGTGTTCATCTGGGATCCCGACGGCGACCGCTTCAACATGATCACCACCGCGCCCGCCGCACTCGCGGAGATCTTCAGGGCCGCTGGCCTCGAAGTCGACCCGTTGGACGCAGGGCGCTGTCTGGTCTACTTCAAACCCAACCAGATCTACTTCATGCTCACGGCTGTCCGTCTCGAAACATTGCATGCCGCGGGGACCCTGGCAGAAAACGACTGGATCGTGGCGACCACCTGGCCGACCAGCCGCAGCATCGGCGAGCTGGCCGAGGCTTTCAACCGACTGCACGGCGCGTCGCTCAAGACCTTCCGCGTGCCGGTGGGCTTCAAGTACTTCGGCAGCCTGGTGACCGACCTCGAAAACCAGGTCCTCGACGGCGACGACGACGAGCCGACGACGACTTCGGCCGTCGATGTTACAGGCACCGAGGTCGTGTTCGGCACCCACCCGCGCCTGGTGATCATGGCGGAGGAAAGCGGCGGTGCCGCCCTCGGCCCAGACGATTGGCAGCTCTCGCGCAACGAGGAGCGTCCGAGCCTGGCCATGAAGGAAAAAGACGCCATGCAAATCGGCGTCATGGCTTTGGGACTGGCTGCGCGGCTGTTTTCAGAGCGAAGCAGCTTCGCCGAGTTCTACCTCGATCGTCTTGAGCGCTACGACATCCGCCATCGCATCTACGAACGCCAGGACGTAACCCTGTTCGATGAGGCTCTGCGCGGCGAAGACCGTGACAGGGCTCGCGCCGCCGGTAATCTGCGCAAGGAGGAGGTCGTGGCCTTCTTCGCGTCGCTCGAAGGGCGGCCCGGCACCGAGGTGTCCGCCGAACTGCGTGCCCGCATGCCCGAAATCGTCCGCTGTCCCGAGGTCGAGCGCTGCTTCCACGCCGGCGACGGCACCTTGATCGAGTTCGTCGGCCAGTGGTTCGAACTGCGGGCGAGCGGGACCGATGCGGTGCTGCGTTATTATATGGAGGGCGTCGATCACGACGCCGTCCACGGCCTGAACACGGCCCTGGTCGAACTGCTGATCGACTGATGTAAGATTGCCAGGCGCGGCGTCACAGATCGTCGTCCCAAGCCGACAAGGAGACCGTCGTGAAAAAGACATTCGATACGCTGACCGTCTACAGTTCCACCTGGTGTCCCGACTGCCGCCAGGCCAAGAAGTTCCTCGATGAAAACGGCGTCGACTACGAACTGGTCGAGATCGACAAGGTCGAGGGCGCGGCCGAACAGCTGGAGCAGAAAACCGGCAAGCGCGGCATTCCCTACTTCGTGCTCGACGGCGAGCGCTGGGAGAGGGCCTATACCCCGGGCAAGGGATTCGACCGCGAAGGCATGAGGACCCTGCTGGGCCTAGGGAGCGATTAGCAGATACCCGCCCACGCGTACGATCTCGCGACCCTCGGGTCGGGGACTGGCGCCGGGTCGGGGGCGGAGATAGGGCAACGGAGGGCAGAGGATCACCAGGTCCCCGTCCTCCGTTATTTTGTCGGTCTCGATGCCGAGGCTGCGCAGCGAAAAGACTTCAAGGTCCGAAACGTCGCGTCCACCCGCCCACCAGACACCGACCCGAGGTGTTGCCGCCACGTGTTCCTGGACGGCCGTTACAAATCTGTCGAGGTCGGTGCGGGAGTCGGCCAGCCGCAGAGACGGCACGACGTAGGCGAGGGATGCTGTGGCGAGCACCATGATGAGCATTGCGATCGGCCTGATCTTGCCGGACCCGGCCACTCGCTTCCCCAACACAGCAGCCACACACCAGATCACTGCCACAACAACCAGTGTCCACGGCAGCCAACCGCCGGGTTCCGTCGCGATGCGTCCGCCGAGATCGACGGTCAGACCGCCGAGCATGGCCGGTTCGAGGAAGGCGTTGAAGGATGTGGCCGTCGTGGGTGAGATGGCCAGCAGCCACAGGATCGTGAACGCCGCGGCCCAGTGCCAGCGGTCCATTCCCGTCGTCCAGACATTTGAAAACCAGCGGGCGCCGACGACGCAGAGGGCCGGGTACAACGGCAGCGCGTACCACGAATACTTCACACGGCCGACACAGATCACCACGGCGATCACCGCGATCCACACCGTGAGCAGGACCCCGGGTCCGCGCAGATCTGGACGTCTGCGTACTGCGTCCCAGGCGATCAGCGGCAGAAACCAGGACCACGGATAGAGCCCGTCCTTTAGCCACATGACGTAGGCGAAGGGGCCGGCGTTCGCCTCGTTGGTGAAGGCTCTTGTACCGACCTCGCGTCCCATGTAGACGGCCCAGAACTCCGACCCGTGCCGCGCCCACTGCAGCAGGTGCCAGGGCAGCACGACCGCCGCGGTCACCGCCAGACCCGCGAGCAGCGTAGCGCGCGGCATGGCGCGCCAGCGCCGGCTCAGGGTCATCCACAGAGCCCAGATCGCCAGGATCTCCAGGGTGAAGGCGAGGTGCTTGGTCATGCCCGCCAGACCGGCGGCGAGGCAGCCCAGCAGAAACGCGCGCCGGCTTTCGGGGCCGCGCCAGAAGCCCCACATCGCCAGGACGATCCAGCAGAGCAGGGCCGAATCGAGTTCGCCGGTGCGGGCGCCGTGGGTGAACAGGAACTGGGACGAGGTCGCCAGCATCGCGGCGGCGGCGACGCCGACCCAGCGTCCGCCGAGGGCCCGGCCGAGTCCGAGGGTACCGACCACGGCACCCAGACCGAACAGAGCCGACCACAGCCGCACCGTGAGCGGGCTGACGCCCAGGGCGTGGAAGGTGGCAGCGCTGAGCCAGAACTTCAGGGGCGGCTTGTTGGCGTAGGGTTCGGCGCGGAAGGTGAGGTCGAGCCAGTCGCCGCTGCGCAGGATGTTCTGGGCGACGACGGCATGGCGGGCTTCGTCGAGGGTGTGGAGGCCGCCGGCGCCGAGGTTGAAAAAGATCAGAAGAGCACAGACGGCCATCCCCAGGCCGAAGACAATCTGGTTCGAGGCGCTTGCTGTGGGACGTCGGGGCATCGTCATGGCCTCGTGGATCGAGATGGGTTTCAACGCGGACTTCTTCCCGCCAAGCATGCAGACCGGAGGTTGTCGTAACGATTATGACCTCGAACAAGGGGATTGATCCATGTCTGTCTGGCCTGCGTGATGACAATTTATATTCAGGTGGGCTCGACGCTCATGGGTGCTATGTAGTAGACTCGGACGTCATCTGAAAGCATGAAAGGTGAGATGCCGTATCTTCTGTCCCATCAAGTGAGGCTGAAATCATGTCGAAATCGATGTCCAGTCGGGCCCTGTGGTGTTGCGCGTTTGCACTCGGGGTGTCCTTCTTCGCCGCCTCACCGGCATCCTCAGAAGTCTATACCGTCATCTCCACGGCCGATACCGACGACGGTTCCTGCGATACCGGACATTGTACTCTGAGGGAGGCCATTCAGGCGGCCAACGCCCACGCGGGACTCGACACCGTGGCGTTCGACCTCCCCGGCCCCGCCCCCTACCTCATCCAGCTTGCTTCGGGACTTCCTTCTCTGACCGATCCGGTCCTGATCGACGGCACCAGCGAGCCGGACTATGCCGGAACGCCCGTCGTGGAGATATCAGGCACAGCCGCCTCGTCGTCTGCGGGCGTCCTGATCTTGGCCGACGGGACCACTGTCCGCGGTCTGTCCGTCGGCGGCTTCGGGGGGATCGGCGTCTATGTCTACGCAGCCGACGACATCGTCATCGAGGGAAACCACATCGGCGTGAAGCCCGATGGCGTGACCGCCGTCGGCAACAGCGGGCACGGAATCAATCTGCTCGCCGCCAAACGCGTGACGGTGGCGGATAATCTGATTTCCAGCAACGGAGGCAACGGCATCTCGTGCCTTGGCAGTAGCGCCAACCCGGCTCTGATGTCTGATATCACGATTGCCGGCAACCGCATCGGCACCACCCTGGACGGTCTGGCCGCCCGGCCCAACGCCCAAGGCATGACATTGCAGGACGTGACCGGCCTGATCATCGGCGGCGCCAGTGCCGGGGAGGGCAACCTCATCTCGGGCAACACAGGGGTAGGCGTCAGCATCTACGGCAGTTCCCTATCGCGGACCGTTTTTGCGGGCAATTTCGTGGGTGTCGACGCCACAGGTCTCGCTGCCTTGCCCAACGGTGGATATGGGGTGCGTTGCCTCATGCCGCAGGTGGATGTCGGCGGTACGACGCCCGGAGCCGGGAATGTGATTTCGGGCAACCCCGGGAACGGTCTGGAATTCCGCAGCGCCGGCGGTACGGTCGCCGGCAACATGATCGGCGTCGGATCCGACGGGGCCACGCCCATCGGCAACTATTCCGGCATCTACCTGCGCGACGACGCCGACGGCGCCGTGATCGGCGGCTCGGATCCCGGGGCCCGCAACGTCATCTCGGGCAACGGATACTACGGTATCTACGTCTACTCCTCCGGTCCGACCGAGGTAGACATCCGCATCCTCGGCAACTGCATCGGTACCGACGCGTCGGGCGCGACGGCCGTTCCCAACGGGTGGCACGGGATCTTCGACGGGAATATCGCCGGCCTGGTGATCGGCGAGCCCGGCGCCGGCAACATCATCAGCGGCAACGGCCGCAACGGGATCGAGCTCTCGTTCGGGGAGAACCGCGCCTACCCCGGGGTTTTCGTCCGCGGCAACCGCATCGGCACCGACGCATCGGGCGCGGCGGCGATCCCCAACCAATGGCACGGCATCGAGGTCACCTATGGCGTCATCGGCCTGGCCGTGGGCGGCGCGGGGGAGGGCGACGGCAATCTGATCTCCGGGAACCTCCGCAGCGGCATCCATTTCGGGACCGGCAGCGAGTACGTTCTGGAAACCTCGATCCTGGGCAACGGCATCGGCGTCAATGCGGTCGGCGGCTCCCTCGGCAACGGCGAGCACGGGATCCACACCGACGGCTACGTCATCGGCGTGGCGGTGGGAGGTGTCGCTCCGGGCGAAGCCAACGAGATCGCCCACAACGCCGGAGCCGGCGTGCGGGTCGAGAACTACTGGGCCTATCAGGTGGATGTCACCGGCAATGCGATCCACGACAACGGGGGTCTCGGCATCGATCTGCTGACCCTGGGCGTTACCGCCAACGACTATCAGGATGCCGACCGCGGCTCCAACGAAACCCACAACTTCCCGGTTTTGACCTCGGCGCGGCAGGGGGGCGGCAGCCTGGCCATCACCGGCGACCTGGAGACGATTCCCTTCCAGAGGACGCGCGTGGACGTGTATGGAAGTCCCGCCGGTGACCCGAGTGGGTACGGCGAGGGCGCGACATACCTCGGCACGACGGAGGTCCGCACCAACATCCTGGGTCAGGCGACCCTGAACCTGGCCGTGCCTTCCACCCTGCCTGCAGGGTCGGTGATTTCGGCGACGGCGGCGGACAGCGTCGGCAACACTTCGGAGTTCGGCAGCGCGGTCGTGAGTTCGGCAGCCGTCCTGGCGGCGGATCTCGGCGTTTCGTTCACGGCTGTGCCGGCATCTCTAGCGGTGGGCCGAAACGACAGCATCGTCGTGTCCCTGGTCAACGATGGGCCGGACCCGTCCTCCGGAGTGGTTCTGGAACTGACGGTCAGCGGCACGGCGACGGTGATCGGCGCCCAGGGACCGCGTGGAACCGTGACGGTCACCCCCGGTTCGGTGGTCTTCCAGGTCGGGTCGATCGCTCCCGACGAGACCCTCGAATTCGTTCTGTCCTGTCTGCCCGATACGGTGGGACCGTGGTCGATGTCGGCCGCCGTTTCCGGTTTCGAAACCGATCCGCTTCCGGGTAACGACACGGCGATGACCGCTGGCGAAACCATCACCAGCACGGATGTCTTCGTCGCCCTCGACGGACCACCTTTCGCCACCGAGGGAACGATCTTCGAACGCACCGTCACTGTCGGCAACGACGGTCCTTCGCCCGCGTCGCGCATCGAGCTGATCGATCTGCTCGGACCGGATTTCACGCCGGCGGGCCTGACCTACGACGCGGCGGTCTGCTCTTGCGGCTTCGATACCGACGAATCGGGCGTCCGCCTGGTTTGCGCGATCACGGATCTGCCGGTGGGCGGGGCCACGGACATCATATTCGGCGGCTCCTATGCAGGACCCGGCACCTACGTCCATACGGCCTCGGCCGTGTCGATCAGCTTCGATCCCAACATCGCTAACAACGAGGCCGCGGCCCCCGTCAGCATCCTCTCGGCGGGGGAGTCCGATCTGACGGTGCGGGGGACCAGCCCCACATACTCGGTCGTCTTCGGGTTAGATGCCCCGGTTCGGTTCGTCATGGAGAACCTGGGGCCGGCGGCCTCAACCGCCGAAGTCACGGTGCAGCTGGGAACGCTCATGACATTCGAGGCGGCGGCAGCGGACATGGGGTCGGCCGTCCACAATCCCGGCCTGAACACAATTCTGTGGACCTTGCCGGCTCTGGCGCCGGGCGATTCGGCGATCCTCGATCTGACCCTGCGCGGCGCCGATGTCCGTCGAGGCCTGATCCTGGCGAACGTCGTCGCACCGCTCCCGGATCCGGTCGGAGCGAACGACTGGGCAGAGGTCCCGCTGTGGATCAAGCCCGTGCCGACCCTCACGGTCAACTCGAGCAATGATGTGGACGACGGCGTCTGCGACGGTGCCCATTGCAGCCTGCGCGAGGCCATCAACGCCGCCAACGCCGCCGGCGATCGCGACATCATCGCCTTCGCCATCCCGGATACCGGCGAGATCCACATCCGACCCCTGGTCGATCTGCCCCTCGTATCCCAGCCGGTCGTCATCGACGGCACCTACCAGCCCACCTACAGCGGTTCACCCGTCATCGGGCTGACCGGAGATTTAGTGGCTCCGGGCGGAACGACCGCGGGCCTGGTCATCAACGCCTCCGACACCACTGTGCGGGGCCTTGTCGTCGGCGGATTCCCCGGCAGCGGCCTCTTCGTCTATGCCGACCGGGATACCGTGGCGGGCAACCGTATCGGAATCGACCATGACGGTCTGGCCGCGCGTCCCAACGGAGGCGATGGACTCTGGGCGCGTCTTCGCGGTGGCTTTATCGGAGGGCTCGACCCGTTGGACGTGAACGTCATCTCCGGCAACGCCGGCAACGGCATCGTGCTCAACGGCTCCTCCCTCGACTCGACCATGTGCTCATACGTCTTGGTCGAAGGCAACCTGGTGGGCACCGATGCCGCCGGCACGTTCGCCATCCCCAATCAGGAGGACGGCCTGAAGATCCTCTGGTCCTCCGACATCACCGCCGGCGTGGTCGGAAATGACGTTGTGAATATCTTCTCGGGCAACGCCGGCAGCGGCGTTGCCGTCTCGGGAGAGAACTGCGCCCGCCTCGCCGTCATCGCGAGCATGATCGGCACCGACGCCGCCGGCGCCGCCGCGATCCCCAACCAGGGCAACGGCATCGAGACGATCGGGGTAGTCCGCGATCTTGCTGTCGGTGGGGTTGGTTTCTTCGAGGGCAATGTCATATCCGGTAACGGCATGAACGGCGTCTCGATCACGGGGTCGGGCTCGCGCGTGCAGGGCAACATCGTGGGACTGGCCGCGGACCGGACCAGCCTCCTGCCGAACGGCCGCACCGGGATCGCCGTTCTGCCGGGCGCCGACCCTACCCGCGACGTCCTGATCGGGGGCGCCTCGCCGCGTGCCCGGAACTACGTTTCCGGAAACACGGACGACGGCATCTCGGTCTGGGGTGATTCCACTCACGACATCACCATCCAGAACAACTGGGTCGGTGTCGCCGGCAACGGGACAACCGCCGTTCCCAACGGCGGCCACGGCGTTGCAATCCATGAGGCGAGTGCGGTGATGATCGGCGGCGATACGGCCATCAAGCGCAACATCCTGTCCGGAAACGCCCATGCCGGGCTGCACATCACCGGCGGCATCCAGGTCCAGGACAGCCTCATCGTGCAGGGCAACTACATCGGCTGCGGCAGCGACGGCATGACGGCCGTGGGGAACGCCTGGGCGGGTATCTACCTCATCAACGAGGCCAAGCGGCTGACGATCGGAGGTGCCGGCGCCGGGCTGGGGAACGTCATCTCGGGCAACGGTGGGCCCGGCGTCTGGGCCGGTCAGACCGTCGACTGGATCCACTCGCTGACGATCCTGGGCAACCGCATCGGTGTGGACATCCACGAGCAGGCCTTGCCCAACGCGGGACACGGCATCTGGTTCGAGACGTATGTCAGGAATTCGGTCGTCGGCGACGGGACGCCCGCCGGGTCCAACGAAATCGCCCACAACCAGGAGGACGGTATCCGTGTCCAGGATCATGGCGCCTTCGGCATCGCCATGATCGGCAACCGGATCCACGACAACGGCGGCCTGGCCATCGACCTCGAGACTGCCGGTCCCGACGCCAACGACCCCCTCGACGTGGACCGCGGCGCCAACGAGCGACAGAACTACCCGCTGATATCGGGGGCGACGGCGATGGGCGACAGCATCCGCATCAGCGGCTCGTACCATAGTCTGGCGACCGCGGATTTCAGGATCGATTTCTACGCCGACCGCACGGCCGATCCCAGCGGTCACGGCGAAGCCCTGGTCCACCTGGGCTCTCTCGAAACTTTGAGCACGGATGCTTCAGGCAACGCATCCTTCGATGTCGGCTTCGTTCTGCCCGACACCACCTTGACCGTGGTCTGCGCCGCCGCAACGGAGATCGCATCGGGGAACAGCTCGGAGCTTGGAGCCGTCCTGAGCATCGTTGTGGCCACGAGCGTCGAGGAGCCGGTCATCCCCCTGGCCTTCAGGATGGGGCGGGTCGCTCCCAATCCCTTCAACCCCCGCACCTCGGTAGCCTTCGACTTACCGCGGGCGCTCGGGACAGACGTCGGCGTCTATGATCTGAGAGGTCAGCTCGTGCGCACCCTGCTCCGCGGCGAACGTCTTGAGGCCGGGCATCACCGCCTGGTCTGGGACGGGATGGACGACAAGGGAAGAACTTCTTCGGCGGGAACCTACTTCATCGTTGTGCGCGCCGGGGATTACAGGGGCGTGGGCAAGGCTCAGCTCGTCAAGTAGGGTGCGTGGGTTCCATCGTGATGGCCGGAAGCAACGACCCGGCCATCGCGGTGACCGGCCTCACACCCGACGTTGCTCCGATGTGGTCCGCTTGCTAGAATGCCGTCACCCCGACCGAACCGTTCCCGCAGCAGAGGCCAGCCCGTGATCGATCTCTCCCTCGTAGTGCCGTTGAAGAACGAAGAGGATTCGATCGTCCCCCTGGCGACGGAGATATCCTCCGCACTCGCTTCGGCTCCCTGGAGTTGGGAGTGCCTCTGGATCGATGACGGTTCCTCCGACGACGGAGCCGCGCGTATCAGGGCCCTTGCAACCACCGATCCCCGCCATTTCCTCGTGAGCCTTGAGAGGAACTACGGTCAAAGCGGCGCCTTGCTCACGGGATTCGCCCGCGCCTCAGGCCGCTGGATCGCCACGCTCGACGCCGATCTCCAGAACAACCCCGCCGATCTGCCACGCCTGCTGGCCGTGCTGGAACAGGGCGAGGCCGACATGGTCAACGGCCGCCGTGCCGTCCGCCGCGACGGCCTCGTGCGCCGCTTGAGCTCCCGCATCGCCAACACCGTGCGCAATGCCATGACGGGCCACAGCGTCAGCGACGTGGGCTGCTCGCTACGGGTCATGCGTCGCGAATGCCTCGTCGGGCTGCCGTATTTCAAGGGCATGCACCGCTTCCTGCCGACCCTTGTAGCGATGCGCGGCTTTCGCTTAATGGAAATCGATGTGGATCACCGGGCACGCCTGCACGGCGATACCAAGTACGGTGTAGGAAATCGTTTGTGGGTGGGATTGGACGATCTGTTCGGCGTGATGTGGCTACGAAGGCGCGGCGTGTGGCCCAGGACCGCGGAACCGGGAGACGACCGATGACCCTCGACCTCTGGCTCGCCCTCGGCTTCGCCGCCCAGGCCCTCTTCGCCTCGCGCTTCCTGGTGCAGTGGCTCGCTAGCGAGAAGGCGGGCCGCAGTGTCGTGCCCCACGCCTTCTGGTACCTGAGCTTCGGCGGTGGCCTGCTGCTGCTTGTCTACGCCGTGTACCGCCGCGATCCCGTGTTCATCCTCGGACAGGGGGCCGGACTGTTCATCTACGCGAGGAACATCGTGCTCATCCG
>CALEMW010000095.1 GCA_937910695.1 uncultured bacterium | reverse complement strand
TCGTTTTGGGGGGCTGGCATCATGCAGCAGTTGACGAGAATCTTGGCAACAGTCAGCTCGATATTGCCGTCTTTCAGGACGACGCCGTCGAAGTCGACGAGTTTGGTGTTCTTGAGTTGCACGAGGAGGCTCCTGTAAGTCGTAAGGATAGTCACTATCCCTCAGGGGCTCGGGCGGCGCAACCCTGCAATTATTCCCCACTGTAATCAGGCGTCGCGCAGCTGAACCAGCGAGGCGATACCGGGGGCTGATCCCTGACGGCGACGAACCGCTCGTCGCGCAGTATGCGCGTCACAGTCCAGTAGGTCAGGACAGATACGTCGGCATAGCTGACGGTCATCATGAGTCGTCGACCAATTGGGTACCTCTCCCCGGCCGCGGCGCGGAAAATGTACTCGACGCTTGCGGCCGACCTCACTTCCTGAACCCCAGCCCGACGAGTACCAGCACGGCGCCGAGGGCCAAGACGACAAAGATCACGTCGGCCCACGCCCCCCGCCGACGCTCGTGAGCGGGAGGCGTGATAATGTTCGTGGCGATGGCCATCCTGATCCACTGGTCGGTGAGTGGATCGAGCGCCTTCGGCTCGTGCAGGACGTTCAGGTGCTTCGACATCAGACTTCGCCCTCCCCAGCGTCGGGCGCCAGAAGGGAGCCGTCGATACGAGGATGCCCAAGCGCCCAATCAAGAAGGCCCGACCGGCTGGGCCGCAGGAGGGTGGCGTCGTGGAGGCTCTTGAAGTGCGGATAGAAATACAGCCACGCCGTATCGGGCGCCCGGTTCTTGATCGTCTGAACCCGCGTCTCCTCCCGGCAGTAGCCGGTGGGGTGCGACTCCAGACGGTCACAGTTGGCCAGCGCCTTGTCGTCGAGGTTCCACAGCTCTCCGACGATCTGGCCGGTGAGGTGGTTGTAGGGCTGGAGGGCCTTGAGGAAGTCTGACTTCACGACGAACGGGATGCCGCTTTCGAACAGCAGAAACTTACCCAACGTCGCGGCGGTGCCGACCATCTCGGCCTTCCCGCCATCGCGGGTCATGGCCTTGTTGTTCCAGTAACCGGAACGGAGGGTGCCGTAGACAAATACGGCATGCGAGAGTTTGGGGACATGTGTTTCCATGCCGCCCTTCTATCACGCTATCCTGCCGATATCAATCGACAACTTGATCTTGATACCTGTCGATTTTGCCCCTATCCTGCCGCGATGGAGAACATCAGCATACATCGTGTGACGGCCGATGCCCCCGCCGCCGCCCCCCGCCGCTCGGCCGAGGCCGAAGGTCTCGTCGACACCGCCAAGTTCCTGCGACACGTCCGGGAACGCTTCGGTATGGTCCCGGTTCTGGCCATCCAAGGCAGCCCCCACATCGATGCCGGGGAGAATGCCCCCCCGGAAGATGGGCGCCACCTCGTGGTCGCCGCCACCCCCGGCGGGACGGCCGTCGTCCTCCTTAACAGTCACTCGAAGGACCGCCGCGCGCACCTTGGTTTCGGGGCCGCCAGAGACGGTTTAGCCCTGATTGGCCCCAGCGCCCCCATCCAGCGCTGGAAGGGCTATGAGGACGAAATTAAGGCCCTCTACGCCGATCCCGAGGCGGGTGCCCAGCTCGACATGGCCGTCGGCGCACTCCTCCGCATGAAGGCGACCCCGGGGCAGCAGATGTCGCTCGCCCGGGCCATGTCCCGGGGGGGCTATCTTGCCAGCGTCGAGGCCCGCCCCAAGCCGGAGTCGCTGGTCGAGGGGTTCGTCGGCAGCTCGATGCTCGACCTCGGGTTCCACGTTCTCGGCCGGATGCGGTCGGGCAACCTTGAGTCGTCGGTCAGGGGTGGCCGTCGGATCAAGCGGGTACGTCGCCCCGACGGTCTCTTCCATGCCGGGATGATCTGCTTCGACCACATGCTCACCGAGGCGGTGAAATCGAGGAAGATTTCAAGCCGGGTGACTTTCGGGCCGGTCGGCGAACGACTCGTTCGACCTTAACTGACCAAGTCACTGACCAAGTTCGAGAGAAGTCGTGGCGGCCTATCGCACCGAGGCACTGATGTGGGCTCACCTCAAGACGCGCCTGACCGGGAGGTGGTGGCGCGTCGAGGCGGTGACGCCCGTCGGCTTCCTCGACGTCTTCGGATTCTATAGGGGCGAGACGCACATCATCGAACTGAAAATCGGGAAGCCCGGCATCGACAAGCTGCGGGCGGCACAATACGACATGATCGTCGAGGCGCTGCGGCAGGGCGGCCCGGTGTGGTGCTGCTTCGCCCACCGTGGGATCATAAAATGGTACAGGGGTCTTCCTTTCGGAGACCCCTGCGAACCACCACCTTTTTATAGACCGAAGCCTACATCTTCCTCCAGACGCGCTTGAATCCGACGGCGCGACCTGCCGCTTCGAGCGAGGCGCTTTGTGGTCGCTTGGTGTCGCCGCGGAACCACCCCTGCATGCATCTCACCGTCGGGCCGCCACCCCGCGCAATACGCTCGCGAGGTGTTTGTCTTCCACCATGAAATCGATCTTAAACAAATGCAGTCTCCTCTTCGTTTGCCTGCTCCAGCAGGCTTGGGTTTTCGAACACCGCACGCGCGGTGCCCTTCTTGGCCGACAGGTTTTTGAGGATCAGGTTGTCGACCGAATCCTCCGTCACCAGATCGACGTAGTGGGCGCGTCCCCGCATGCCGATACGATGGATGCGATCCTCGCTCTGCCAGCGGTTCTCGGCGTTGAAGCCGTTCGAGTAGTAGACCGCCAACTCGGCGACCTGTAGGCCGTCGAGGCCGGTGCCTGCGGCGGCGGGGTTGCCGACGAAGTAGTCGACCTCGCCGGCCTTGAAGGCGCGGACGGCTTCCTCGCGGTCGGCGTTCGATGTCCCGCCATAATAGCTGAC
>CALEMW010000094.1 GCA_937910695.1 uncultured bacterium | reverse complement strand
CCGGGCTGTGCCCGGGGCCTCGTTCAATGGGGGGGGCAACATTGGCCCCGGGCTGTGCCCGGGGCCTCGTTCAATGGGGGGGGCAACATTGGCCCCGGGCTGGGCCCGGGGCCTTGTTCAACGGAGGGTTAGCGGAGGAGGGTGATGGGTTTGGTGGTGGTGGTGGTATTGGTGGTGGCGCGGATTCGGTAGGAGCCGGAGGGGAGGGAGAGGTTGTTGTCGGTTCGGCCGTTCCATGTCCAGAGGGAGCGGCCGGCGGGGAGCGGGCCGTCATGGAGGACGCTGACGATGCGGCCGGTCAGGTCGATGATTTCGACTCGGCCGAAGGTGGCGTCGGGGATCTCGAGCTGGATGTTCAGGGTCGGATTGAAGGGATTGGGCCAGGCCTGGATGACGCGGACGACGGGCAATGCCGGCTCGACGGCGACTGGGGGAGCGGCTTTCAGGGTGTCGGTATGCCAGAGGGAGTAGGGGGCTTCGTTGCCGGCGCCGGAGGTGTAGGGCTGTCGCCAGGTCTCGAGGTTGGCCGAGCCGTCCGCACCGATGAGGAATCGGAGGAATGTGCTCGGACCGTGGAAGTTCTGGTCCCGCGGGCCGCGAGCGTGGGCCATGTCGATCTGCCAGACGCCGTCGATCTGGACGGCACTGGCGGTGTGGCTGTGGCCGCACACGTAGGCCGTCACACCGTGGCTCACCAGGAGGCTCCACAGTGCATCGCGATAGACGCCGCCGTCGAAGGCGTTGAAGTCGGTGTCGGTGGCGTGCAGTTGCAGTCCTGTGTCGCGGCCGGGCTGGGGGTAGGCGGGGAAATGGCCGAAGACGAATGTCAGGGGGTGCAGATTGGCGGCAAGGTCGGCTTCGAGCCAGGCGTTCAGGGCGGGGTTCCAGTTGCCCTCGATGCTGCCGATGTCGTCGATACCGTCGAAGCACTCGTTGATCATCACGAAGTGGGCATCGCCGTGATTCCAAGAGTAGGTCGTGGTCTCGCTGCCGGGGGGGCCAGGGTTCACGTTGTAGGCAGGTCCGCCGTGGTCAAAGCCGCGGATCCAGGCCATGGTGGCGGGGTCGTCGAACTCGTGGTTGCCCACTCCGGGAAAGAAGGGATATCCCGGCGCGATCTCCTGCTCGACGATCTGGTAGACATAGTCGCCCGGATTGGATGTATATTGTTGATCCAAGTCCCCCGGAGAGGCCATGAAGGCCCCCGGCCCGATGGCGGCGATGGCCGCACACGCCTGATCCCAGCCGTGGATGCCCTGGTAATCGACGTATCGACGCATGTCGCCGGCGACGGTGAAAGTCCAGTCGCCGGGCTGAGCCTGAGACAGAGACGGCAGGATCCATAGAATGCCGATCAGCAGGCTGCAGGCGTCTCGGCCCTTGATTCTTGGCAGATTCATGACCATCTCTCGATGAACCTTGGAAGGGATTCTGGATAAACGCAGTCTATTATATCATCATTTCCCCCCGAGATGCAATGCAGGACCCCGACAGCGGGCGACCGAACCCGAAGCAACCACGGAGTGACCACGATGCCCCCCCAGTACGTTTTTACCATGAAGGATCTGCGCAAGACCGTTCCCCCCGGCAAGGAGATCCTGCGCGGGATCTGGCTTTCGTTCTACCCGGGCGCCAAGATCGGCGTCATCGGTCACAATGGTTCCGGCAAGAGCTCTCTGTTGCGGATCATGGCTGGGGAAGACCAGGACTTCCGGGGTGAGGCGTTTGCAGCCGAAGGGGTCACCGTGGGCTTCCTGTCCCAGGAACCCGAACTCGACGGGACCATGAACGTCCGCGGCAACGTGGAGGCGGCCGTCGCCGATGTGAAGGGCATGGTCGACCGTTTCAACGAGATCTCCATGCAGATGTGCGAGCCCATGGACGACGACGCCATGACCAAGCTCATGACTGAAATGGGCAATCTGCAGGACCGAATCGACGCGGTCGAAGGCTGGGAGCTGGACCGCAAGCTCGAGATCGCCATGGACGCTCTGCGTTGCCCGCCGGGAGATCAGGATGTGGCGTCGCTGTCCGGTGGAGAGAAGCGCCGAGTGGCCTTGTGCCGATTGCTGCTCGAAAAGCCCGATATCCTTTTGCTCGACGAGCCTACCAACCACCTCGATGCGGAGACTGTGGCCTGGCTCGAACGCCATCTGCGCGAGTATGCCGGCACGGTCGTCATCGTGACCCACGATCGTTACTTCCTGGACAACATCACGGGCTGGATCCTGGAGCTCGATCAGGGCAAGGGCATTCCCTGGGAAGGCAACTATTCCAGCTGGCTGGATCAGAAGCGGGCCAAGCTCATGGAGAACGAAAAGCAGGACCAGCGTCGGATCAAGACCCTGGAGCGTGAGCTCGAGTGGGTGCAGGCGTCGCCCAAGGCCCGCCAGAAGAAGTCCAAGTCGCGGCTCTCGCGCTATGAGGAGCTGATCCAGCAGGAGCGGGGCATGCAGAACTCGACGGCCCAGATCCGCATTCCCGCCGGCCAGCGTCTCGGCGGCGTGGTGGTGCGTGCCGACGGCTTGTGCAAGGCCTATGGCGAAAAGGTGCTCTTCGACGGCTTCGACTTCGATATTCCACCGGGCGGCATTGTGGGTGTGATCGGACCCAACGGCGCCGGCAAGACCACGATGCTGCGCATGATCACCGGAGAGGAGCAGCCCGACGGCGGCACGCTCAAGGTGGGCGAGACCGTGCAGCTGGCCTACGTGGATCAGGCGCGAGACGATCTCGACGACGATAAGTCCGTTTGGGAGAACATTTCCGGCGGCGCGGAGGAACTGGAGCTGGGCGGCGTGCTGATCAACAGCCGCGCCTACTGTTCCGGCTTCAACTTCAAGGGCTCGACTCAGCAGAAGAAGGTCGGCATCCTGTCCGGCGGAGAGCGCAACCGGGTGCATCTGGCGAACCTGCTCAAGAGCGGAGCCAACGTGATCATGCTCGACGAGCCCACCAACGACCTCGACGTCGACACCCTGCGCGCCCTCGAGGACGCCCTGCTCGACTTCGGCGGCTGCCTGATCGTCGTCTCCCACGATCGTTGGTTCCTCGATCGGATCGCGACGCACATCATCGCCTTCGAGGGCGATTCGGAAGTGCGGTGGTACGAGGGGAATTATTCGGAGTACGAGGAGGACCGGCGTCAGAGGCTGGGGCACGACGCCGATCAGCCCCACCGGATCAAGTATCGGAAACTGACCCACGATTGACCGGACATTGCAGCCTAAACGAAAGCGGCCATCCTCTCGCCTGGATGGCCGCTCTTGTCGCATGTCCGACCGCGAAGGGAAGGGAGAGTCCTGGTGGACCCTCCCTGCGTTGTCGCGGTCGGGATGAATGCGCCTTACTCACGTTTCGGAGGAAGCTGTTGCACATCGTCCACGGCGATCTTCACGCACATGAAGCTACGGAGCTGGTCACTGCGGCGCAAGACCTGCTCTAGAAATGCACGTTGATTCCGGGCGTGATCTGCAGCCCCCGCGGATTGTTCCCGGCCCAGTTGATCAACCCGATCTGGACTCCGTGCAGTTCGTCGGCCCGGTTGAATACGCCGAGTTGGAGACCGTGCACTTCGCGGACCCGGTTGTAGGCCGCCGAGCCGACGCCGACCAGACGTTCCGATCTGAGATAGGCCCCGGTGAAGAAGGCTCCCTGCAGATCGTCGCCGCCGAGTACCAAGCCGCTGACGAACAATCCTTCGAGAGTATCGCCGCCGACGCCCAGGCCGGCTGCCATGACACCCGTGAGATGATCACCGCCCAGGCCGAGTCCGGCCATGTAAAGACCGGTGAGGGAATCACCGCCGAATCCGAGTCCTGCGATGCCGACACCCGTCATGGTGTCGCAGCCGGCTCCGAGCCCTGCGACGACGAGGCCGGTGATGTCGTCCGCGCCGAAGCCCAGACCGCCCACGGCGATGCCGGTGATGTCGTCCGCGCCGGCGCCGAGTCCGGCCAACATGATGCCCCGCACGTCGTCTGCGCCCAGTCCCAGCCCGGCGATCATCACGCCGTCGAGATCACCCACGCCGCCGCCTAGTCCGGCCAATACGATGCCCCGCACGTCGTTCGCACCCAGTCCCAGTCCGGTGATCATCACGCCGTCAAGGTCCCCGACACCCGCCCCTAGGCCGGCGATGCCGATACCCCTGAACTCGTCGCTGGCCATGCCCCCTAGGTTCAGGCTGATGCCCTCGATCTGTTCGGCTGCGGTGCCGCAGAGCCCCAGAGACAGACCGCGGATGGTGCCGGTGGGGTGCTTGTCCGGCGCCCAGAACGAGACCGTGATGCCGTCGATGCGTTGCAGGTCGTGGTCGCGCCAGTTGAAACGCAGGCCGGAGAACTCGGTGGAGTTGCCGAAACTGAGGCCGTAACCGTGGACTGGGATATCGAGAGAACCGGCGCCGGCAATGCCGACGATGCAGAACATCACGAGGAACAACGAAAGAAGCCTGAGCATGAAAAACCTCCGCGCGGTGGTGGTTCGAAGACCAGCCACCTACGCGGAGGCGTGTACGTTGTTGCGATCGTTACTTGATCAGTGAAAGGAACCTGGCCTGTTGCTGACCGTCGACTTCCAGAACAACGATGTAGGTGCCGCTGACCGCAGGGGTGCCGTCGGCGGCCCGTCCGTTCCAGACAGTCTGATGCTCACGACCGCCGGGATAGCGACCCTCGACGAGGGTCGTCAGTCGGCGCCCGCGCAGATCGTGGATCTCCACCCGGACCGCGGCGTCGGCGACGTCGGGATCGATGGTCCAGGCGATGGTGGTCGACGGATTGAAGGGGTTGGGTCGGGCCGGATGGAGCTCGAAGGGCTCGAGCCTCGTCGGAGTATCCACGCCGGTGGTGATCTGCTCGAGGGCCGCATCGATGGCCGAACGCACACGGGTCTCCTGGAAACCGCTGCCGCGGTACCGGATGATCTGATCCGCGTCGAGAACGAAGGAGATGTCCCAAGACGCTTGGTAGGCTGTGCCGACGCCTGCTGCTCCTGCATTCATCAGCAAGGGGAACGTCATGCCGGTCGTATTCAGAAAGGCATTCGCCTGAGCCAGGGACCCGTTCCACATCTCGAGGCCGAGGGCCAGGAAGGGTTTGCCGCTATAGGACTGAACCATAGACTCCGCCCCGGGAGTCTGAGCGATGCAAGAGCTTCAGCTGTAGCCTATGAGCCAGAGGAAGACGACTTCGCCCTGATGAAGAGACAGAGAGTAGGTATCGCCGGTGGTGCTGGTCAGAGTGAAATCGGCGCCGGGTTCTCCCACCTGGCCGGTCGCTGCCGCAGTCAACGGCGCCAGCAACAAGAGCAGGCTGAAGGCGATGGGTCGTAGTGACCTCGGATTGGTCATGAACAGTCCCCTCTGATCTGCGTGTGCGGGGGCACGACGGTAAAAAAGGATTAATACTGTCTAAAATCTACTCTGATCAGGTCGGAATCGCAACTCAGTCTTCCTTTATCGCTGATGCGGGTTTCGAATTCACCAACGGAGGGGTGACGCCCCCATAGATGACCGTTATGATGAGCGTTCCAATGAACGTCCGGCCAAACGTCGAGGAGAGAACGATGTCCGATGCTATCATCCCCCCGAAGCCAGAAATCGTCGCCGGGGCCAAGATCAACAGCATGGAGGAGTACGAACGCCTCTACCGGCTCTCCCTGGACGACCCGGAGACCTTCTGGGCCAAGCAGGCCGAACGGATCACCTGGTTCCATCCTTTTCGCACGGTCTTCGACCACGACTACCAGAACGTAGACTTCGGCTGGTACCTCGGCGGGCGTCTCAACGCCTGCTACAACTGCGTCGACCGTCATCTCGGCGAGCGCGGAGATCAGGCGGCGATCATCTGGGCCAAGGACGAGCCCGGCGAGTACGAGACCATCACCTACCGCGAGCTCAAACACCGCGTGGCCCGTGTCGCCAACGTCCTGCGCCATCACGGCGTGAAGAAGGGGGACCGGGTGTGCCTGTACATGCCCATGATCCCGGAACTGGCCACGACCATGCTGGCCTGTGCGCGCATCGGCGCGGTGCACTCCATCGTGTTCGGGGGCTTCAGCAGCGAGGCCATCCGCGACCGGATCATCGACGCCGGGGCCAAGGTGGTCGTCACGGCCAACGAGGGCATGCGCGGCGGGAAGCGCTTGCGGCTCAAGGAAACCGTCGACCGCGCCGTGGACGGGCTCGATCTGGTGACGACGGTCCTGGTGGCCCGCCGCACCGACGGCGAGGTCGCCATGCGCCCCGGCCGCGACTTCTGGCTCGATGAGGAATGTCTCAAGCAGCGTTCCACGAGCACCGTGGAGTGGATGGGGGCCGAAGAACCGCTCTTCATCCTCTACACCAGCGGCTCGACCGGCAAACCCAAGGGCGTGATGCACACTACCGGCGGCTACATGGTCTACGCCTCGCTGACCCACGATCTGGTCTTCGACCACCGCGACGGCGACGTCTACTTCTGCGCCGCGGACATCGGCTGGATCACCGGCCATTCCTACATCATCTACGGGCCGTTGGCCAACGGCGCGACGACGGTGATGTTCGAGTCGATCCCCACCTATCCCGACGCCGGTCGCTACTGGCGGATGGTCGAGGACCTGAAGGTGTCGATCTTCTACACGGCGCCCACCGCCATTCGGGCCATCAACTGCGAGGGCGACGAACCGGTACGGCGCTACGACCGTTCCAGTCTGCGCATCCTGGGTACGGTGGGCGAACCCATCAACCCAGAAACCTGGAAGTGGTACCACGACGTGGTCGGAGAGGGACGCTGCGCGGTGGTCGATACCTGGTGGCAGACCGAGACGGGCGGCATCATGATCACGCCGCTGCCTGGTGTTACGCCTCTCAAGCCAGGATCGGCGACCCTGCCGTTCTTCGGTGTGAAGCCCGTGCTGATGGACGAGCAGGGCCAGCCCATCGAGGGCAACGGCGTGACGGGCAACCTGTGCATCGAGCGCACGTGGCCCGGGCAGGCCCGGACCGTCTACGGCGATCATCAACGCTTTCACGAGACCTACTTCACCCAGTACCCGGGCTACTACTTCACCGGCGACGGCTGCCGTCGCGACGAGGACGGCTATTACTGGATCACCGGCCGGGTCGACGATGTCATCAACGTCAGCGGCCACCGCTTGGGCACCGCAGAGGTCGAGAGCGCTCTGGTGGCCCACGAGGCCGTCGCCGAAGCGGCCGTGGTGGGCTATCCCCACGCGATCAAGGGGCAGGGCATTTTCGCCTACGTTCAGCTGACCTCAGAACACGTCGCTACCGAATCCCATGAACTGACCGGTGTGCTCAAAGAACAGGTGCGGCACGTCATCGGACCGATCGCGACGCCTGACAAGATCATGGTCGTGGCGGGACTGCCTAAGACGCGGAGCGGGAAGATCATGCGTCGTATCCTGCGTCGGATAGCTGCGGGGGATTACGATGGGATGGGCGATGTGACCACGTTAGCGGATCCGTCCGTCGTCGACACCCTGATCGAGGGGCATAAAAAACTGTCGAAGTGATGGGGGTCAGCTGGAATGTGAGGCTGCGCTCTCGCTGCATTCGGGGGGGGCGTGGCACCAGCTTGGCCCCCCGAGCAGGCCCATGAGGTATCCCAGGCCGCCGCCGAGATGGATGGCCGCCAGGGCACTGGCCACGAAGGGCGAATCCATGAGGGAACTACGGGATCCCCACAAAGAGACAAGAAGGACGAGGCCGGCATAGACTCCCGCCGTCAGGCACCAGAGCACCCCCAACAGAGGCACCGCCAAGGCCAGCACCGGAAACACTCCCAGGATCACCACGAACAGCGAGAGCAGACCCACCAGAGGTGAAAAACTGGATGGATGCTTGCGCGCCGTACGAGCCCTGCCATAGCCGTATCGATAGAGCTGACGAAACAGGTCGCGCACGCCGGAGCGTGCCATGTAACCCACGGCGAAGGTCTGACAGTGTCTGGCCTGGATCCCGTGTTGGGCGACGCGGAGATTGAATTCCAGGTCCTCGGCCGCATCGAAATCCTCGTCGACGCCACCGAGTTCTAGGTACAGGTCCTTTTCGTAACCGCACCCAGCGCTTTGCGGAGAACACCAGTGGTCGTCGGGCTGAAAGATTTCCGAACCGGCATAGTGGCCCAGAACTGTGCCGCGGGCGAGGGTCACGGCGTGTTGGAATCGGTTGCCGGTCTCGGCGAACAGGGGCTGCGGACGGGAGATGCAGCGGGCGCCGTTGCGGAAGGCGGCGAGGACCGAAGATAGCATGTCGTCGGAGAGGATTCGGCAATGGCCGTCGACAAAAAGGACGTAGGGAGCCTTGGCTTGGGCGACGCCCACGTTACGGGCGCGTCCGGACAGGCATCCGGGGTTGTCGAGGAGGCGGACGCAGGCGTGACGTTCTGCAATGTCCCTGACGATCTCCCGGGTGCGGTCGGTGCTCATGCCGTCGACCACCAACAGCTCGTAGTCCTGTTCGGGCAGGCTCTGGGCGAGCAGCTCGTTCAGGACGCGCGCGATATGCGGCTCCTCGTTGCGCACCGGGAGGATCACGCTCAGCTTCGGTGGGGGCGTCGAAGACGTCATCATCGTCAGCATCCGTATCGATGGGTTGCAGAGCGCCATTGTGACGCTCTTGGGATTCTTATCGGCATAATCATTCCAGGCTGAAATCCTTTTGGGTCAGGCGCCGCCTGGCCAGTTCCAGAAACGGCGGCCGTCGGGAGTCCATCTCGGAGATGGCGCGATGGGTGGACGGGGACCAGGGACGGCGCTCTCTGAGAATCAGCGGAAGGCCGAGCAATCCGTCGCGGACTGCGCGCATCCAGGTGAGAAAAAACCCGTCTCTGAGGCTGTAGACGGCCATGGCGGCCAGTCCGCGTATCAGATAGGGAACGGCGTAGCGTGCCGGCTGGTGGAGCAGGGACACCCAGAGCAGGTTTCTAGTGTCATAATAATAACGTCGCCAGCTCTTGCGGCCACCGGCAGCGTGAGCGTGGCCCACAGCGATGCAGCCATCGTACTCGATTCGCCAGCCGGAATCCCAAAGACGGTAGGACAGATCCAGGCCTTCGTGACTGATGAACAGGTCTTCCCGGTACATGCCCACGACCCGCAATGCCTCGGTGCGGTAGGCGACGGCACCTTCGGTGATCTCGTAGGTGTCGAAGCAGGCGCCGGCTTCGCTCGGCGGGGGACGGTGGACCCAGTCACGGACGCGGTCGGTGCCTGGCCAGGTGACCTTGAAGCACAGTCCGGCGAGGTCTTGGCTCTCGGAGAAGCGTCGGCGGAGATGGGCGATGTCGTCGTTGTCGAGGTCGAGCATGTCGTCGTCCAGAGTGACGATGATGTTCCCTGCTGCCCTCTCCATGCCTCGGTTGCGTGCACCGACGCCCGTGTTGTCCGGCTGGCTGATCAAGAGGGTTTCGGGATGGGCTGCGGCCACGGCTTCCGTGGTCCCGTCGTCGCTGCCGTTGTCCACGACGATGATCTCGACGCCGGGATCGGTGATGCGCTGCAGATCGTTCAGCAGGGCCAGTACCGAATCCTTGCGCCTGTACGTGAGGATCACGATGGAGACATCGGGGGTCATCCCGGCAGTCCTCCGGGTAGGGTGGAGCAGCCGCGGCCGAGATCGAAGCCCTTGTCGATGAGGCGCGGCACCATCTCGTCGAGAAGATCATGGATGGTGATGTGGAAATCATGGCACAGAATGATGTCGCCGTCAGCGGCACGTTCGGCAGCGGCTCGTCCGCAGGCGCGGGCTTGATCCGCTTCACGGCAGCTCCAGTCGCCGCTGTCGAGGGACCACTGGATGTGATGCAGGCCCGCCAAGCGGGGTCCGAACAGGGTCATGGGTGTGATCTTACCCTCGGGCGGCCTGTAGAGGCTGCAGGGGGCTCCGGATTGGTCGACGATGAGCTTCTGGCAGCGTTCCAGGTCGGCCCGCCAAGCAAAGGGCGAGGGCCAGCGGCGCGCATCGTGGTCATGGGAATGATTGCCCAGCAGATGGCCCCGGCGATGGATCTCGCCAGCCAGTTCGGGCGCGTCGGCAATCTTGCGGCCGACGAGGAAGAAGATGGCCCGGGCGCCTACGGCATCGAGACGGTCGAGGACGCCTTCGGTCACGCCGCGGGTAGGGCCGTCGTCGAACGTGAGCAAGACGGATGCACCCGCCGTCGACGGCAGGCGTCGTCGAATAAGCGACTGGGGGATGGCGTTCTTGACGGCGCTGACGATCACGTTGACCTCCGACACCCTGAATCGGGAGCTAAGGCCGCGACCTTAGCACGCAGGGTGGCGAGGTCCCAATCTCAACGTTGGCATCCCACGGCCAAGGCTCCTATGGGACCGCAAGCGGCCGTTGCGCAGGGAGACGCCGGGTCCAGCTGCAGTCCGACGGCGCCGCCGCCCCGGGCCCAGCCGCAGAACATGGGGTCGATCAGGAGATTGCCTCCGCCGTCGGTGAAACCGACGGGCGGGGCGTTGCCGTCGGGATAGCCGTACAGATCGTTGCAGGTCAGCGTGAGGGCGCCCTCGAAGTTCCAGCTCAGCGTCCGTCCGTCAAGGCCGTGGGCGATGATGGTATTCAGGATGCGCCCGTCGTGGATGTCGCGCAGGCGTACGGCGCCGTCGGGGGCGTCGTTGCCGACCATGGTGCAGTGATCGAGAATCACCGTATCGGGATCCGAGCCGGGATCCGAGCCGTTGATCCAGACCGCGCCGCCCGATTCGACGCCCACGTTTTCGGCCATCACGCAACGCTCGATGCGGACCATGGCGTTGTACACGGCGATCGCGCCGCCGAAATTCCTTGCGACGTTGCCCGTGAAGACGCAGTCCTGTACGACGTCGGTATCGTAGCTGTTGACCAGCAGCAAAGCGCCGCCGATTTCGGCTTCGTTGTCCTCGAACACGCAGCCGCGGATCTTGACCTCGCTGACCCCGCCCCACCAGATCGCACCGCCCTGTCCGATGGAGTCGTTGGCGCCGATGGCCATGTTGTCGCGGAATACGCAGTTGCGGATCGTGGGCGACGAAAGGTGGCCGACGATGCCGCCGCCTGCATAGGCATCGAAACTGTTGGCCCGGCCGTTGATGATGGTGAAGCCGTCGATCACGCAGCCTGTATTGTAGCCCTGAACGAAGAACAGGCGTCCCAGGCCCTGGCCGTCGAGGGTCGTGCGATGGGGGCCGGCTTCACTGCGGATCACAACATCGGTGAGGTCGCGTCGGATGTACACCATGCCGTGGTTGACGGCGAACTGGTCGCTGGGGGTGACCATGTTCGTCCATGTGTACAGCCCGGGCGCCACGAGGATCGTGTCGCCGGGACGGGCCGCATCGACGGCCGACTGGAGCTTGTGGAAGTCGCCACTGCCGTCCTGAGCCACTCGATAGACGCGTCCGGGCACCGCGACCGGCGTACCGTAGACAGCACCGGAGAGATTCGACCAGAGGCCGTCGGCGGAACCGGTGCGCAAGCGGATCACTTGATCGACGTCGGTGGTCAGCCCGGCGATGCGAACGGTGTCGCGGGTGCCGACGGCGGCTGGCAGGGGGGCAGGAGCTTGGGTCCAGTCGTCCCAAGGGGCTGTGGGATCGGTGGTGTGTCGCAGGTCGTAACTTGATACGTCGACCTCAGTACCCTCGGCGCTGGGGACTGTCCAACTCACGGTCAAGGCGTCGGCCTCCACCTCAATCACAGCCAGATCGTCCACGACGGGTGGAGCCGAGGGCGTACCGATCTCGGTCGTTCCGGCCACTCGAGCGGACAATGAGGAGAGCTGGCCGTCGGCGGCCCGCGTGCGGATGCGCAGGTGATAGGTGGCGCCTTGAGCAAGGCCGTCGATGCGGAGGGTGACACGTTCGCCCACGGCCGGCGCCTCGGGAGTGGTTACTGGGGTCCAACCCGACCAGTCGGTTGTGCTGTCGGTGCTGTATCGAAGATCGAATCCAGTCACTGACCCCTGGCCGGATGCCGGGTTGGGGACTGTCCAGGTCATCGTCAAGGCACCCACTTCGGTGAGCATCACGCTCAGATCAGCCACCGCCGGCGGCGGGCCGGACGGGGTTGCTGGGTCGTCAGAACAGGACATAAGGCAGAAGGCGGCAAGAATCGTAAGTATGACGGTGAGTCGATGGACGGGACGGCTCATGGATTCCTCCGGATTGTCTGAGATTCCCGATGAGACTACGGACCCCGCTCACAGTGGTCAAGCAGTCCCGCTCCCCTGAGATCGGCTCTTTTCCCCAGACGGAGGGAGAGGTATCATGCCGCACCGACACTGGAGGGCCTATGACTGCGAAACCGAAAATTCTGCATGTGTTGGCGCAACGGCCCGGTCTGACCGGCAGCGGTGTGACGCTCGAGGCCCTGATCAGGGGCGCCGCCGTGGACGGATGGGATCAGGCGGCGGTCGTGGGGGTGCCCGCAACCGAACAGGATACCTTTGTCGGCGGGTTGAGGCGGGAACGTATTTATCCTCTGCGTTTCGGAGGTAAGGATCTGCCGTTCCCGGTTCCGGGCATGAGCGATGTGATGCCCTACAGGAGCACACGCTTCTCCGACCTCGATGCCGAACAGATGGCACAGTACCGCAATGCCTGGCACATGCACCTGAGCGATGTGATGGGGGCGTTCAAACCCGACCTCGTCCACTCCCACCATGTCTGGATTTTGAGCTCTCTGATCAAGGACATCCGGCCCGACATTCCGGTCGTGACCCATTGCCACGCCACTGGATTTCGCCAGATGAATCTTTGCCAGCACCTTGCGTACGATGTGCGGGAGGGGTGCCGCCGCAACGACATGTTCTTGGCCCTCCACGGTGGGCACGCCGACGAGTTGGAACGGATTTTGGGTGTTCCGGAGCAGAGGGTCCGGCAAGTGGGCGCGGGGTTCCGCGACGACGTGTTCCATGCCCGCGGCGCCGACGCCGACCGTGGACAGCGGATCCTCTACACGGGCAAGTACAGCGCGGCGAAGGGTCTGCCCTGGCTGCTCGACGCTGTCGAAACCCTGTCGAACCGCCACCCCGCATTGCAGCTGCATGTCGCGGGCACGGGCGCGGGCCCGGAGGCCGACAAGCTGAGTCGGCGCATGGAGGCCATGGGGGATCTTGTCGTCCGTCACGGTCAGGTCTCCCAGCTCGAACTCGCCGAACTCATGCGGTCGTGCGCCGTATGCGTGCTGCCATCATTTTTCGAAGGCGTGCCCCTGGTCTTGGTCGAGGCTCTCGCTTGCGGGTGCCGACTGGTGGCCACCCGTCTGCCGGGGATCGTCGAACGTCTCGTGCCGACACTGGGAGACTACTTGTCCTTGGTGCCGCTGCCCCGGCTCGAGAGCGTCGACGTTCCCTACGCCCCAGACCTGCCTGCATTCACGGAGGCCTTGGCGGCGGCGGTGGATGAAGCACTTCAACAATCCGCTGCCGGTATCGACGAAGTCGGGGTAGGACGTGCCTTGGCTCCGTTCACCTGGACGCGGGTCTTCGATCTCATCGAACAGGTCTGGCTGGACCTGCTCGAGACCTAGATCCCGACGAGATGCCGGGCCCGCAGCAGAACCGCGTCGAGCATGGCCTCGGTGAGTTTGCCGGAGTTCGTATTGCGGAAGCTGACGTGGTAGGTGTCGAGGAGGGTCGTGCCGTCAGGCATGGTCGATTCGTTGGCGTGGCCGAAGGGGTGCCGTGTCTTGATCACGGTGCGCCCCCGGGAGCGGAGAAGGTCGAGATAGGCGTCGTGCCCCACCTTGCCCATGCCGATCACGACTTGGAGATTCGGTAATCCCTGCACCTCACGTTCGAGCCAGGGGCGGCAGGCAATGATTTCGCCGCGGGTGGGGATGTTCTGGGGCGGCACGCAGCGCACCGCCGAAGTCACGAAGATGTCCCGGACCTGCAGACCGTCGTTGCGGTGTTCGGCGAGGGGGCGATCTGTGAATCCGCAGCGGTGCAGGGCGGGAAAGAGGAAGGCGCCGCTGGCGTCGCCGGTGAACATGCGGCCGGTGCGGTTGGCGCCGTGGGCACCGGGTGCGAGTCCCAGGATGAGGATGGCTGCCCCAGAGTCGCCGAATCCGGGGACCGGCCGTCCCCAGTACTCGTCGTCCAGATAGGCACGCCGCTTTTCGAGGGCGACCCGTTCCCGCCAGTGCACCAGCCTGGAACAACGGCGGCAGTCGAGCAGTTCGGGGGGCTCGGGATCGTATCTGTCGTATGTGGCCATATCGTCACGATACCTGATCGGTGGCATTGATGGAAGTCCGTCTCGAGGTCCCGGTGTGGGCCACCCATCTGTTGAGTGATCTGCACGACTGGAAGCGTCGGCCTCTTCCAGTGGCCGACCTGGATCGTTTCACGATTCCCGACGATGCCTGGTTCGAATATGCCTGGCTCGACCGCGACGGTGCCATGCGGCCCGACCCCGGCGGGGAAAACGCCGGCAACCCCTGGTGGCCGGCTGCTTGTGTGATCAGAGGGCCGCGGCATCGCGAACATCCGGATGTCGTCCGAGACACGGATTCACCGAGCTCCAGACTGCGCCGTGTCCGTCTGCGCTCCGAGCACCTGGGGATGGACCGCTGGCACTTCATCTACTCGCCGGTGGCTGCGAACGGCCCGCGACCGCTCATTTACATCCAGGACGGCAAGGCGTTTTGGCATTGGGGGAGGGTCGGATCCCTTGTTGATCGGTTCACAGCCGACGGTTCTGTACCCGCCGCCCACTACGTGTTCATCCAACCAGAACTCCGAAGCCGTGAGTATGTCTTTCACGAGCCTTTTCGCAGGTTTGTCCTCGATGAGCTGATGCCCGCGGTCGAACTGGAGCTGCCATGCGACGGCCGTCGTATTCTCTGGGGGGCCAGCCTCGGCGCCCTCGCCTCGGCCGACCTCGCCATCGGTCGGCCGGATCTGTTCGGAACGGTCGTCGCCCAATCGGGAGCGTTCCTCATTGCTCCAGGCGACGATCCGGTCGACCCCTACGCTGGCTCCGAATGGCTTTTATCCCGCTTCCGAGCCGGCGATGGCGGCGGGATTCGCTGGCGTTTGGAGTGTGGCCGTCTCGAGTGGTTGATCGATTCCCACCGCAGACTCGAGCACGCCCTTTCTGTGACAGGAGCAGAGTATGCCTGCATCGAACATCCCTACGGGCACAACTGGGCCAATTGGCGACATGGTATCCCCGATGCCCTGAAGTGGGCGCTCGGGTAATTCCTCGTCTTGCATTCGCCTTCTCAGAAGGCCATCATTGTCGACCATGCCAACCCGTTAAGATTGCAAGAGGGAGAACCACCATGCGCAAGATCACGATTGTCATTCTGGCCGTTCTGCTGGCCACCGGGATCACCGCCTTCGCCAAGGACAAGACCTACGGCAAGGGCGTCTCCGAAGGCGACGTCACTCAGATCAGTGCCATCCTCGCCAGTCCCGACGATTTCGTAGGCCAGAACGTTCGCGTCGAAGGCACTGCAGTGGGTGTTTGCGCCCATCGCGGCTGCTGGCTCGAACTCTCGTCGGACGTCGAAGGCGAGACCATCCGCGTGAAGGTCGAAGACGGCGTCATCGTCTTCCCGAAGGAGATCATCGGCGAGACCGTGCGCGTCGAGGGTGTTTTTACGGCCAACAAGGCTGCCGACACCGAGAAGAAATGCGACCGCACCAAGCCGGGCGAGGCTCCTGTTGCATGCCTGACGACCTACCAGGTGAGCGGCATCGGCGCCGTGACGGTGGGGAAGTAGGGAGTGACGCTGTTCCGACGGATCTGCCGCTGGCTTCATCGTGAGCTGGGGTTCTTCGCCGTGGGCCTGACCCTTGTCTACGGCATCAGCGGCATCGCCGTCAATCATGTGCACCATTGGGACCCCAACCACTCAGCTGAGGTCGAGACCTGGAGCATCGAAGCTCCGGGTCCCGGCCCCACCGCCGAGATCGAACCCCTCGTTCTTGAACGGCTCGCCCTGACCGAGCCGATCAAGAACACGTGGCGGGACTCCGGGACGGTCCTGCAGGTCTTCACCGAGAACGCCACCATCGATGTCGATCTCGACACCGGCACGGTGCAACGGGTCCGTCACCGGCGGCGTCCGCTTCTCTTCGAGATGAATTTCATGCACCTCAATACGGGGAAAGCACCCTGGACCGGTATCGCCGATGCCTATGCTGCGGTATTGATCATTCTGGCGATTTCGGGCGTCTTTCTGGTGACGGGTCGCAAGGGATTGGCTGGCCGCGGCGGCGTCCTGATGGTACTGGGGATCCTCCTGCCGATCGTATATGCAGTCTGGTCCAGGGGCTGACCCGGGGCCTTGGACTGCCCTGCATGCGGAGCGCGCCTTGACTCCCCTGCGGCCCCTATCTAGCTTAGCCCTTGCCCGAGTGCTTCGTTCTAATGAACATCCCTCTCAACGCTCTCTGGGGAGGCGATCTTGGCCACGATCGGGATCAGACTTGAGGACAAGAACAGATGGGAACGCCGGGTCCCTCTGACCCCTGCCGACGCCGCCGCCGTGCAGAGCGCCAGTGGTCACGAGATCCTCGTCCAGCCTTCTGAGGTCCGCATCTTCAGCAACGAGGAGTACAGAGCCGCCGGTCTTCGGGTCACCAACGACGCCGTGAAGGCCGATGTTCTGGTCGCCGTGAAGGAGATTCCCGCCTCGCTCTTCCGTCCCGGCGGCGTGTACGTGTGCTTCTCGCACACCATCAAAGGCCAATCCTACAACATGCCCATGCTGCGGAAGCTGCTGGACGTGGGGGCCACTCTCGTGGACTACGAGCGAGTGGTCGATGCAGCGGGACGCAGACTGATCTTTTTCAGTCTCCATGCAGGCTATGCCGGCATGATCGAATCGTTGCGGGCCCTGGGGCTTCGCCTGGCGAACCGCGGACGTGAAACCGCTTTGGCTGAAGTGAAGCCGGCCTACGAGTATACCGATATCGCCGCCGCCGAATTGCATCTCCGAGAGATCGGCCGCAAGCTGGCGGATACCTGGCAGGGCGAGCCGTTGGTGATCGGCATCTCCGGCTACGGCAACGTCAGCTTCGGCGCCCAGACTGTGCTGGATTGGCTTACCGATGTCAGCTTGGCTGTGACCGACCTGCCGCATGCGGCGCTGAAAGCCCCGGGTGTCGCCTTGGCCAAGGTGGTCTTCCATGAACATCATATGGTGCGCCCGGCCGGCGACCACGACTTCGTTCTTCAGGACTACTTTGATCACCCGGAACGGTACCGGGGGTGTTTTTCGGACCACTTGCCCCATCTCGACCTGCTCGTCAACACGATCTTCTGGACGGATCGGTATCCACGCCTCGTGACCAAGGAATGGGCGGCGGCAGCTTTCGCCGACGGCCGTGAACCGCGCTTGCAGGTGATCGGCGACATCAGCATCGACATTGAGGGCAGTATCGAAATGAGCGTCAAGTCGACCCATCCCGACCAACCCTGCTTTGTCTACGATCCCCTCACCGGTGGGATCACAGACGGGGTGGTCGGCCGCGGGCTGGCGATCATGGCCGTGGACAACCTACCCTGCGAGCTGCCCCGAGAGTCGTCGCAGCACTTCAGTTCCGTTTTGAAGGACATGGTGGCACCCCTCGGCGACGCAGACTGGTCGGCTTCCTTCGCAGACCTCGATCTTCCTCCGCATCTGAAGACCGCTGTCATCGCCCATGGCGGGAAACTTGCGCCCGCCTATGCCTATCTGAGCGACAGCCTTGCGGCCCTGGAGGACGGTTAGATGAAGAAGATCCTGATCCTGGGCGCCGGCATGGTGGCGCGCCCTTTGGTGAGATACCTGCTGGGCCATGGTTATGGAGTGACCCAGGCCGATCTCGAAGCGGCTCGGGCCGTGGCCATGATCGAAGGCCATGCGAATGGCCGTGCCGTCGTGATGAACCTCGCCGATGCCAGCGGTCTGCATGAGATGATCGCGGAACACGATCTTGTCGTGAGCCTGGTGCCGCCTCCGTTCCACCCGGTCGTAGCGCGCGCCTGCCTCGATGAGGGGCGGCCGATGACCACCGCGTCCTATGTAGCACAGGAGATGGCTGCTCTCGACACCGAAGCCAGGGCGAAGGGGATCTCCCTGCTCAACGAGATCGGCGCAGATCCCGGCATCGACATCATGAGTTCCATGAGGGTGATCGAGGCTGTCCATGCCCGTGGCGGCAAGATCCTGTCTTACCGCTCCTACTGCGGCGGTCTGCCGGCCCCCGAGTGTGTCGACAACCCCTTCGGCTACAAGTTCTCCTGGGCGCCCCGCGGCGTGCTCATGGCCAGCCGCAGCGACGCCGAATATCTGGATCACGGCAGGCGTGTGCGGACGCCCGGGTCGCGGCTGTTCCGCGACATGCATATGCTGCAGGTCGAGGGTGCCGGTGATTTCGAAGCCTATCCCAACCGAGATTCGCTGGCGTACATCGAGACCTTCGGGCTCGACAGCGTGCGAACGATGGTGCGCGGAACTCTGCGCAACGTCGGGTGGTGCGACAGCCTGCACAACTTCGCCAGGCTCGGTCTGCTCGACCTCGATCCCGTCGACCTGACCGGATCGACCCATGCCGATCTCGTACGTCGGCTGAGCGGTGCTCCCGCTGGAGCTGACCCCGCCGCCGCCGCCGCCCGTCATCTCGGGCTGAGTCTTGATACCCTGCCGATCGCGAATCTACGTTGGCTCGGCATGTTCGAGGAGACGCCGGCCGGAGAGGGTCTGCTCGCACCCCTGGACGTGCTCGGTGCCCTGATGCTCCGCAGACTCGCCTACAAGGCGGGCGAGCGTGACATGTTGGTCATGAAGCACGAGTTCGTGGCCGCCTACCCCGACGGCCGCCGTGAACGGATCGAGTCGCAGCTGGTCGACTTCGGGATCCCCGGCGGGGATTCCTCCATGGCCCGCACCGTGTCCCTGCCGCTGGCCATCGCATCGCGGATGATCCTCGAAGGGCGGATCACTGCGGCCGGAGTCCTGCGTCCGACCGGCGCCGAGATCTACCAACCTGTTCTCGCCGAGCTCGCCGAACTCGGCATCGTCTTTGAAGAAAGCACCGAAGTCATCGAACCTGCTCAAGGAACCTAGGGAGGCTCCCCATGTCCGCGACCGCGAAGATATTCAGGTCCCTCGGCCTGTCCAAGAAGATGAAGGGCGCCAGCATCGGCGGCGAATGGTTCGCCACCAGCGGCGATATGCTCGATGTTTTCAATCCCACCACCGGTGAACTCCTCGCCCAGGTCGAACAGGCCGGAGCCAAGGATTACCAGGCCATGATGAAGGCCACGACCAATGCGTTTGTGAACTGGCGCGAACTGCCTGCTCCCAAGCGTGGTGAAATCGTTCGTCAGCTGGGAGAGGCCCTGCGCGCCAAGAAGGACGACCTGGGTGCTCTGGTCAGCCTCGAGATGGGCAAGATTCTGACCGAGGGTCTCGGTGAAGTGCAGGAGATGATCGACATCTGCGACTTCGCCGTGGGCCTGAGCCGCAACCTCAGCGGCCCGACGCTGCAGAGCGAGCGACCCAAGCACCGCATGATGGAGCAATGGCATCCGCTCGGTCCGGTCGGCGTGATCACGGCCTTCAACTTTCCCGTCGCGGTGTGGGCCTGGAACATGGCCCTGGCCTGGGTCTGCGGCGACACGGGAGTCTGGAAGCCCTCGAGCAAGACGCCCCTGACGGCCATCGCCTGCCAGAATATCGCCAACGAAGTGTTCACGCGGAACGGCATCGAGCACGGTGTGAGCTGCGTCATCGTAGGCCGCGGTGCGGTCATCGGTGAAAAGATGATCAACGACGATCGCCTGCCTCTGATCTCCGCCACCGGTTCGACCCGCATGGGCAAGCGCATCGGCGGCATCGTGGGCGGACGCCTGGGCCGCAGCATCCTCGAGCTCGGCGGCAACAACGCCATGATCATCAGCGAGAAGGCAGACATGACCGGCGCCCTGGCCAGCGCCTTCTTCGGTGCCGTGGGTACCGCGGGCCAGCGTTGCACCAGCACGCGTCGCCTGATCATCCAGGAAAAGATCTACGACACGTTCCTCAAGAAGCTCGTGGCCAACTACGAGAAGGTGCGCATCGGCGATCCCCTGGATCCGAAGACCCTCATGGGTCCGCTGATCGACGAAGGGGCCGTCAACGACTACGAGGCGGCCGTCAAGGCGGCGATGGCGCAGGGCGGCAGGCTGATCTACGGAGGCAAGGTTCTGCGCCGCAAGGGATGCGCGCGTACCTTCGTGCTGCCGACGATCATCGAGATTGCCAACAAGTCAGAAATCGTTCAGACCGAGACCTTCGCGCCCATCGTGTACGTGATGAAGTACAAGAAACTCGAGCAGGCCTTCAAGATGCACAATGACGTGCCCCAGGGCCTGTCATCGTCCATCTACACCGACAGCGTGAACGAGGGCGAGAGCTTCCTGAGTTACAAGGGCTCGGATTGCGGCATCGCGAACATCAACATCGGCACTTCGGGGGCCGAGATCGGTGGCGCCTTCGGCGGCGAGAAGGAGACCGGCGGCGGCCGCGAGTCGGGTTCCGACGCCTGGAAGGCGTACATGCGACGTCAGACCAACACCATCAACTGGGGCGGGGAAGTGCATCTGGCCCAGGGCGTGGAGTTCAAGGCCTAGGTACCGATCGATCGACGGGATATGAAGGGGGCCGGGGTCAGAAGACCTCGGCCCCCGTGCTGTTGAGGCTGGTCGTCGGAACCATCCCGTGCGACACTGGGCGCAGCGACGGGGAGGACTCATGACGACCATGCCGCAAGACGATCGTACCCTCGACATGATCTGGGAGCAGCTCCGCGCCATGGGCCGGGAACGGTATACGGGCTTTGAACAGCTCATCAAGTACCGGGTCCGCAACATCCTGCTCGTGGCCAGCCTCTACGACGCCTTCACCCTCGAAGAGGGCGGTCGACTCACCGAACTCATGCTCTCCGACTACCGCGAACTCAACCTGAGTTCGGCACCGCGCATCGTGAGGGCGACGAGCGGAGAGGAGGCTCTCGAGGCCATCGCCAGCGAGAGCTTCGATCTCGTGCTCACGATGACCCGCGTGGGCGGCATGGAGGCGGTGGACTTCGCGACGCGGGCCAAGGAGATCAACGGGCTTCTGCCGGTGATCGTGCTCGGCTACAACGCCCGCGAACTCGAAGCCATCGCCGCGACGTCCGACAAGTGTGTCGACCAGGTCTTCATCTGGACCGGCGACGTGCGCCTGCTGCTGGCCATCGTCAAGTATGTCGAGGACCGTTGGAACGTGGACGACGATACCCGCCACGGCGACGTCCGCGTGATCCTGCTCGTAGAGGATTCGGTGCGGTTCTATTCGGCCTATCTGCCGCTCATCTATACCGAAATCATGAATCAGACCCACGACCTGATGGCGGACAGCGTCAATCTCTCCCAGAAGATCCTGCGCATGCGGGCCCGACCCAAAATCCTCCTTTCGACCGATTACGAAGCGGCCATCGACGACTACGAGCGGTACCGGCCCTACGTCCTCGGTGTGATTTCAGACGCCAGGTATCCCCTCGGCGGCGAGCGGGTGGCGGACGCAGGGATCAGGTTCATCGAAAAGCTGCGCGCCGACGACGCGACCATGCCCGCCGTCCTGCAATCGTCAGAGAAAGTGAATCGCGAGCATGCGGAGCGCATCGGCGCCACCTTCATCCACAAGAATTCACCGAGCCTGCTCGAGGAACTGCGGCAGTTCATTCGCGACCAGTTCGGTTTCGGCGACTTTGTGTTTCATCAGCCCGACGGGCGCCTCGTGGGGCGCGCCCACAATACCCGCGCGCTGATCAGGGAAATCGCCAGGGTCCCCGCAGAATCTCTGCTATTTCACGCGGAGCACGACCACTTCTCGAACTGGCTCCGGGCGCGCACGCGCTTCGCCCTCGCCGCGGCAATCAAGCCTTTAAAGGCGTCTCAATTCGAGGATGCGGAAACGTTGCGCACCTTCCTCGTGGAGACGTTGACGCGATACCGGGCCGACTCCCACAAGGGCATTGTCGCGGATTTCTCCCGCGGCAACTGGGACGAAAGCAGCGGCTTCACCCGCATCGGCACAGGTTCCCTCGGAGGCAAGGCGCGGGGCTTGGCGTTCATGAACCACGTCATCAACCACTACGATGTCCGCACCCATTTCCCCGGCGTGAATCTCCAGGTGCCGCCGACGGCGGTGCTCGCGACCGACGTCTTCGACGAATTTCTCGACGTCAACCGATTGCGCGACCTCGCGATCCGCTCGCAGTCGGACGACGAGATCGCCACGGCTTTTCTCCAGGCCAAGCTACCGGCCTCGATCTACGATGACCTGCGCATCTTTCTCTCAGCGGTACGCTATCCCCTGGCGGTGCGTTCTTCGAGCCTGCTCGAGGATGCCCAGCATCAGCCTTTCGCCGGTGTGTACCGCACATACATGATCCCCAACAGCCATCACGACCTGTCGCTTCGTCTCGACCAGCTCTGCGACGCCATCAAGCTCGTCTACGCCTCCACCTTCTACCAGGACGCCAAGTCCTACCTCACAGCCACCGACAACCGGGTGGAAGAGGAGAAGATGGGCGTGATCATCCAACAGGTCGTCGGCCGACGTCACGAGCAGTTCGTCTATCCCGACTTCGCGGGCGTCGCCCATTCCACCAACCATTATCCAACAGAGCACATCTTGCCCGAAGACGGCGTCGCTCTGGTGGCTCTGGGTCTCGGGCGTATCGTCGTGGAAGGCGGACAGTGCCTGCGCTTTTCGCCGAACCATCCCGAATACCTCCTGCAGTTCGGCACCGTCGACGACATGCTCAACAACTCCCAAACCCGCTTCCAGGCCATCGACATCAGCGACCCGGCGCGCTACCCCACGCCGGGCGAGTCCGACAACGTGGCCTGGCTCGATCTGGCCGATGCGGAACGGCACGGCACCCTCGCCGCTGTCGGATCGACCTATTCACCGGAGAACGAAGCGGTGTACGACGGCATCGGACGCAACGGGCCCCGGGTCGTGACCTTCGCCCACGTCCTGAAGTCAGGACTCTTCCCCTTGTCGGACATCCTCCATTTCCTCCTGGAGCTCGGCAGCCGCTGCCTGAGCTGCGCGGTGGAGATCGAGTTCGCGGTCAACCTGAACGAGGGCGACCGTCCCGACGACTTCGGCCTGCTCCAGATCCGTCCACTGATGGCTGAACTCACGTCCCCTGATGTAGGGGCGGATCTCCTGCAGGATCCGTGTGCCCTGGTGTCGACGAAGGTGGCTCTGGGCAACGGCATCTACGACGATGTCCGCGACGTGGTGTTCGTACCCCGAGGCCGTTTCGATCGCGGCAAGACTCAGGACATCGCGGCGGAGGTCGGTCGGATGAACCGGACCCTCGTCAACGAGGGGCGACCCTATCTGCTCATCGGGCCGGGGCGCTGGGGATCGTCGGACCGCTGGCTCGGCATTCCGGTGAGCTGGGCGGACATCAATGGCGCCTCGGTCATCGTCGAGAGCGATCTCGACAATTTCAAGGTGACTCCGAGCCAGGGTACGCATTTCTTCCAGAACCTGACCTCGTTCCAGGTCGGCTACTTGACGGTGAATTCGAGCGTTGGGGGCGGCATTTTGGACTGGGATTGGCTCGAGGGCCAAGGGCCTGTTGAGGAGACCGTGTTTCTGCGGCGATTGCGGCTCGACGAACCTCTGCAGGTGTTGATCGATGGCCGCACCAGCCGGGGAGTGATTCTCAGGTCGTGAACAGGTCTTTCCGCACATCCCCTGTCAAGTCTTTAACACCACGCCGTTCTCGATTTGTCTAACATCAATTTCCACAACAAGATAAAGCCCTTCAAATCAGAGGGGATTTTCCTTGCGCCCCTCACTCTGTTTCCTAGATTAGAACACAGAACTTGCGTGCATTCTGGGAATTCAGAACGTTCCCGGGATTGCCTGGATCTGGACCCAACACGGGAGAACGGACATGGCGGATAAACAGGCCTTCATGGATCAGGTCATCGCGAAGAACCCCGAGCAGGCCGAGTTCCACCAGGCCGTCGACGAGGTCGTCACCTCGTTGTGGCCGGTTCTGGAGAAACGCCCCGAGTACCGCAAGGGCAAGATCCTCGAGCGCATCGTCGAGCCCGAGCGCGTGATCATGTTCCGTGTGCCTTGGCGGGACGACAAAGGCGAGGTTCAGGTCAACCGCGGTTTCCGTATCGAGATGAACAGCTCCATCGGACCCTACAAGGGCGGCCTGCGCTTCCACCCCAGCGTCAACCTGGGCATCCTCAAGTTCCTGGCCTTCGAGCAGGTCTTCAAGAACAGCCTGACGACCCTGCCCATGGGCGGCGGCAAGGGCGGTTCGGACTTCGACCCCAAGGGCAAGAGCGACAATGAAGTGATGAGCTTCTGCCAGAGCTTCATGACCGAGCTCTGCCGCCACATCGGCCAGTTCACCGACGTGCCCGCCGGCGACATCGGCGTGGGCGGCCGCGAGATCGGCTTCCTGTTCGGCCAGTACAAGCGCGTGCGCAACGAGTTCGTCGGCGTGCTGACGGGCAAGGGCCTGAACTGGGGCGGCAGCCTCATCCGTCCCGAGGCTACGGGCTACGGTACCGTATACTTCGCCGCCGAGATGCTCGCAACCCGGAACGAGACCCTGGAAGGCAAGACCTGCCTGATCTCGGGCTCCGGCAACGTGTACCAGTACGCCGCCGAGAAGACCCTGGATCTGGGTGGCAAGGTCCTCACGGCGTCCGATTCGTCGGGCTACATCTTCGACGAAGCCGGCATCGATCGCGAGAAGCTGGCCTTCATCATGGACCTGAAGAACGTCAAGCGCGGCCGCATCAAGGAATACGCGGACAAGTACGGCGTGCCCTTCACCGCTACGGACCCGAACGCTGATCACAACCCGCTGTGGAACCACAAGGCCGACTGCGCCTTCCCGTGTGCTACGCAGAACGAGGTCAACGCCAAGGATGCCGCCAACCTGCTGAGCAACGGCGTCTACGTCGTGTCCGAGGGCGCCAACATGCCCACGGTCCCGGCCGGCGTGGATCAGTTCATCGACGCGGGCATCCTCTACGGTCCGGGCAAGGCAGCCAACGCCGGCGGCGTGGCCGTCTCCGGTCTCGAGATGAGCCAGAACAGCCTGCGGCTGAGCTGGACCCGCGAAGAAGTCGATGCGAAGCTGCTGGGCATCATGAAGTCGATCCACAAGGCGTCCTACGAGACCGCCAAGGAATTCGGCACGCCGGGCAACTACGTCAATGGTGCGAACATCGCCGGCTTCATGAAGGTCGCCGATACGATGCTGGACATGGGCGTCGTCTAGTCACGACGCTGCATCTCCAGGGATGAAGAGGGAGGGGCCAGTTCCGCGGCCCCTCCCTTTTCTTCCCAATCGCCCCCACAGAGGTGGAACTCGCCCTGCTTCGGTAGTGATGTGTGTCAAAGCATGCAGGCCCGCTCCACGCGCAGCTTTTGCCTTTCGCGAGCCTGGAGCGGGCCTGCATGCTTTGACACACACCTCCATCGAGGTTATGATGGGCGAGTTCCACCTCTGTGGGGGCGATTTGGCTTCGACGGGGTCGGGGGACTGTCAGCTGCATGCCGAGATTCCAGTTATCTCGTTAAACCCTGGAAAAACAAACAAGTGACAACGAGCAATACGCTCTCGCTGCCTAGTTAGGTAGCGCGTTCTCCGACCTATGGGACTCCAGGTTGGTCGAGAGAGCGCCGTCATCTGGAGCCTAGCCCGGATCCGTGTCCTCTGGTGAAGGGTGAATTCTTGACGGGGACTGGTCGCTGAGTAGGTAAGGTCGCGAGACCGGCACAGCGGCGAGATTTAATTCGCGACTAAGCATGTAGACGCAGGCAGGGTACCGGCTTTGGACCCGGGTTCGATTCCCGGCGCCTCCACCAAGATCGATGATGGCGCTCCCCGGGAACGGGGAGCGTCGGCGTGTCCGGGGCGATCAGGAATCGTCGCGGTCGAAGATTGAAACCAGCAGCCGAACGCGCTATCTTGGCTCCGGCGGCCTCCAGAGGCACGTTCCGCATCCTACCGTTCCGACCGTCCCCGACAGGAGTGACCAACATGCCCCTGGTACCCATGCGCGTCATGCTCGACCACGCCGCCGAACACGGCTACGGCGTCGGCGCTTTCAACGTCAACAACATGGAACAGATCCAGTCGATCATGCAGGCTGCAGCCGAGACCGAATCGCCGGTCATCGTGCAGGCCAGCCGTGGGGCGCGTTCCTACTCTCAGGACAACTATCTGCGCCATTTGATGCTCGCCGCTGCAGAGCTGCACCCTCACATACCCATCGCCATGCACCAGGACCACGGCAACAGCCCCGAAACCTGCTTCAGCGCCATCGATCAGGGTTTCACTTCTGTGATGATGGATGGTTCGCTGCTCGCAGACGGTAAAACGCCGGCCACCTACGAGCAGAACGTGGCGGTGACCCGGCAGGTCGTCGAACGCGCCCATTCGCTCGGTGTGACGGTCGAGGCCGAGATCGGGTGCCTCGGCGGCATCGAGGACGGTCACGGCGCCGGTCTGAGCGGCGACGAAGCCTTGGCCCATCTGACCGACCCCGAAGAGGCTGAACGCTTCGTGGCCGACACCGGCTGCGATGCCCTGGCCGTCGCCATCGGCACCAGTCACGGCGCCTACAAGTTCACCAAGAAGCCCGGCGGCGACGTGCTGAAGATGGACCTCATCGAGGAGATCAACCGGCGCCTGCCCAACACCCATCTCGTGATGCACGGCAGCAGCTCGGTGCCCGCGGAACTCATCGCCATCATCAACGAGTTCGGCGGCAAGATGCCCGAAACCTACGGCGTACCCGTCGAAGCCATCCAGAAGGGCATCCAGCACGGCGTGCGCAAGATCAACGTCGATACGGACAACCGCCTGGCCATCACCGGTGCGATCCGCAAGGTGTTCGCCGAGCATCCCGAGAAGTTCGATCCGCGCGACTACATGAAGCCCGCACGCGAGGCCATGGCCGAGGTCGTCAAGGCCCGCATGGTGGCCTTCGGGCAGGCCGGACACGCCGGCGGCGTGCCCCTGAAGACCCTGGCGGAGATGAAGACCTACTACGTCTGACCGAAAAGGGGAGGGGCGGTACTCTGTGCCGCCTCTTTCCGGTCCTTCCCTTCCGAGTGAGAGGCCCCATGTACGGTTCCTACGGCGAGTACCTGAGAAGCGAGCTGGAAGAGATCCGCAGCCAGGGACTCTACAAGTCCGAACGCATCATCGAGAGTCCTCAGGGCGCCGAGGTCGTCGTCGGCGGGCGCAAGATCCTGAACTTCTGCGCCAACAACTACCTGGGACTGGCCTCGGACCCGCGCGTGATCGAGGCCGCCCGGCAAACCCTGGATCAGTGGGGCTACGGACTGAGTTCCGTGCGTTTCATCTGCGGCACCACCTCGCTGCACAAGCGGCTCGAAGAGGAGTTGAGCGACTTTCTGGGCACCGAGGACACGATCCTCTACGCCGCCTGCTTCGACGCCAACGGCGGTGTGTTCGAACCCTTCATGAGCGAAGACACCGCCATCATCACCGACCAGCTCAACCACGCCTCGATCATCGACGGTGTACGGTTGGCCAAGGCTCGCCGCGCCATCTACGAGCACGGTGACATGGAAAAGCTCGAAGCAGCCCTGGAACTCCATGCCGATGCCCGTCTGCGTCTTGTCGTCACCGACGGCGTGTTTTCCATGGACGGCGACTACGCCAAGCTCGACGAGATCTGCGATCTCGCCGAGAAGCACGACGCCATGGTCATGGTGGACGAGAGCCACGCCACAGGCTTCACCGGCCCGACCGGCCGGGGCACCCACGAACGCTGCGGCGTGATGGGACGGGTGGATGTCATCACCACGACTCTCGGCAAGGCTCTCGGCGGTGCGCTCGGCGGTTGTACCAGTGGCCGACGCGAGATGATCGAGTGGCTGCGCCAGAAGAGCCGGCCCTACCTATTCTCCAATTCCATACCCCCGATGATCTGCGGGGCGAGCCTCGAAGTTCTGCGCATCCTGCGTGAAGACACAGGCCCCCTCGACCGGCTGCGCGAAAACGAGCGGCGGCTGCGTTCAGGCCTAAGAGAACTCGGTTTCGACGTGAATCCCGGCGAGCATCCCATCGTGCCTGTCCATTTCCGGAAACACGAATATGACGCTAAACTGGCCCAGGCAATGAGCGCCGATCTCCTCGAAGAAGGCATCTACTGCATCGGGTTCAGCTTCCCGGTGGTTCCCCGGGGGCAGGCCCGGATCCGTCTGCAGGTCTCGGCGGCCCATACGCCTGCTCATGTGGACCGCTGTCTGGAAGCCTTCGCGACCGTCGGCCGACGCCATGGAATAACGGCTTGAAAGGTGCGTGAAATGTCGAAAACGGCTTGCGCTCCTCCGCTTTCGGACTATCTTTGCCGCCCGACGCCCGCCAGGATTGGCGGGCGTCGGCGTTGTCACGAGCTGGCGGGAGCATTCTCTCCGAACCCCGCCGCCACCCAGAACCTGGCCGTCCGGTCCCGCAACCGCGGACCGCGCTCAGCCGGGAGGATGTCATGAGTCGAGAGATCAGCAAGCTGCGGAACATCGGCATCAGCGCCCATATCGATTCGGGCAAGACCACGCTGACCGAGCGCATCCTTTTCTACACCGGACGCATCCACGCCATCCACGAGGTGCGCGGCAAGGACGGTGTCGGCGCCACCATGGACTCCATGGAACTCGAGCGCGAACGCGGCATCACGATCGCCTCCGCGGCCACCCATACGGAGTGGAACGGGCATCCCATCAACATCATCGACACCCCGGGACATGTGGACTTCACCATCGAGGTGGAGCGGGCGCTGCGCGTGCTCGACGGCGCCGTGCTGGTGCTCTGCGCTGTGGCCGGCGTCCAGAGCCAGTCCATGACCGTGGATCGCCAGATGAAGCGCTACAAGGTGCCCCGCCTGGCCTTCGTCAACAAGTGCGACCGCTCGGGCGCTAATCCCGCCCGTGTCACCGACCAGCTTTGCGAGAAGCTCAAGCACAACGCTGTGATGATTCAGATCCCTCTGGGCGTTGAACACGATCACGAAGGCATCATCGATCTTATCCGGATGCAGGCCTGCCGGTTCGAAGGCGAGAACGGTGAGAAGATCGTCTGGGGCGAGATCCCTGAAAAGTACAAGATTGAGGCCGAAGCCAGGCGCGAGCAGATGCTCGATGCGGTGAGCATGTTCAGCGACGAGCTCATGGAAGCCATCCTCGAAGACAAAGTCACCGAGGAGATGATCCATGTCGCCGTCCGCAAGGGGACGCTTTCCCGCGACCTCACGCCTGTTCTCATGGGCAGCGCCTACAAGAACCGCGGCGTGCAGCTGCTGCTCGACGCCGTTGTCCGTTACCTGCCAGATCCGACCGACGTCGATAACGAGGCCTTCCGCGTGGGCAAGGACGGCGAGGAGGAGACCTTCATCCTCTCCAACAACGACGCCGATCCCATGGTGGCCCACGCCTTCAAGCTCGAAGACGGGGCCTATGGCCAGTTGACCTACATCCGTCTCTACCAGGGCACGATCCGCAAGGGCGACAACATCTACAACAGCCGCACCGGTAAGAAGGTGAAGGTCGGCCGTCTGGTCCAGATGCACGCCGACCAGATGGAGGACATCGAGGTCGCCCACTCCGGCGACATCGTCGCCCTCTTCGGTGTGGACTGCGCCTCGGGTGACTCGTTCTCCGACGGCACGCCGGTGTCGGTCTCGTCCATGCATGTTCCCGACCCGGTGATCTCTCTGGCCGTGGTGCCGGCTGACAACAAATCCCAGGCCAACATGGCCAAAGCCCTCAACCGCTTCACCAAGGAAGACCCGACCTTCCAGACCATGAAGGACGAAGAGACCGGCGACACCCTGATCATGGGCATGGGCGAGCTGCATCTCGAAGTGTATCTCGAGCGGATGAAGCGGGAGTACAGTGCCGAGGTCACCGCCGGCAAGCCCAAGGTCTCTTACAGGGAGACCATCACTCAGAGCACGCCTTTCGACTACACCCACCGCAAGCAGACGGGTGGTTCGGGCCAGTATGCCAAGATCGTCGGCACCATGGAGCCTTCCGACGACGGCGAGTTCCACTTCGATAACAAGGTCTCCGGCGGCAACATTCCGACGGAGTACATTCCGGCTGTCGAAAAGGGATTCCTGTCCATGCTCGGCAAGGGAGCCTTTGTCGGCCACCCGGTGCAGGGTCTGCGGGTCATCCTCGAAGACGGCAACTCCCACGCCGTCGACTCAAGCGATCAGGCCTTCCAGTCTGCGGCCCGAGCCTGCTTCCGCGAACAGTACGGCCGCGGCAAGCCCATCGCCCTCGAGCCGGTGATGATGGTGTCGGTGGAGGGGCCTTCAGAATTCCAGGGCGAAATCCTCAGCACTCTGATGCAGCGTCGCGGCATCGTCCAGGGCACGACCGAAGATGATGGTTTCGTACGCATCGACGCCCATGTGCCGCTTTCGGAGATGTTCGGTTATGCTACGGTGATCCGTTCGAGCACCCAGGGGAAGGCCGAGTACACCATGGAGTTCGCCAAGTACGCTCCGGCTCCCGCCGAACTCACCGAGAAGTTGGTCAAGGAGTTCGCCGAGAAGAAGGCGGCCGGAAACAAGTAGGACTGGAGGAGTGATGATGCCTCAGAAGGATTACCGATTCCAGAGCCCGCTACGGGTGTTCGAAAAGGCCATCGAAGGCGGCGTGGGCCGCGGCAACATCGGCGTCGTGCTGTCCCGTCCCGGCGTGGGCAAGACGGCGTTCCTGGTGGGTGTAGCCGTCGATGCGCTGTTGCAGGGCCGCAAGGTCATGCACATCTCCACCGAGGAATCGGTCGAGAAGCTGCGCGCCTTCTATGATGAGATCTTCGGCCTGATGGTCGAGAACTCCCAGCTCGACAACAAGCTCCAGCGACAGTTGGACCTCGAGCGGAACCGCCAGATCCTGGTGTTCAACCGCAAGGACTTCTCGCTGGAGAAGCTGGAGCAATCGGCGAGTTTTCTGCGTGAGATCGCCCATTTCGCGCCCGACGTGCTGATCATGGACGGCACCCCGCGTTTCGAGCAGACCGAGCGTTGGGAAGTCGAGGGTGTTCGCGACCTGGCCCGTAAGTGGAATGCGGAGATCTGGACGGCTTCGAAGACCCACCGCGAGGGCCAGGAACTGGACGCCCGCGGCGTTCCCCTTGAGGTTACCCGGTACGACGACCTCCTTGAGGTGATCATTTACCTTGAGCCGGAAAACGACCACGTGCGCGTGAGGATCCTCAAGGATCACGACAAGGCCGAGGCTCCCGAAGTGAAGATGGAGCTCGACCCCAAAACGTTGCTGCTGCGCTGGCGGTAACCACGGCGGGAGATGCGTTGTGAGCGAGGTCGCCGCCAACCTGGCCCGACTCCGTGAGCGCCTGGCCGAGGCCTGCGCCCGCTGCGGCCGCGACCAGCTCGAGGTCACCCTGGTGGCCGTATCCAAACGGATTCCTCTGACCCGCGTGGTGGACGCCTGCCGCGCGGGTCAGTCCGTTTTTGGAGAGAATCGGCTCCAGGATGCCGTACCCCGCCAAAGCGAACTTCGGGCTGCCCTCCATGCTGCGGAACTCGATCACGAGTTGCCCCGCTGGCATTTCATCGGTTCGCTTCAATCGAACAAGGCGCGAAAGGCGGTCGGGGCCTTCGAGTTGATTCACGGTGTGGATTCCCTCGCTCTGGGGCGACGTCTCGCCGACATCGCCGAGCAGAAGAATGTCCGCCAACCGATCCTGCTTC
>CALEMW010000093.1 GCA_937910695.1 uncultured bacterium | reverse complement strand
AACGGCATCGGTGACCAGATCGCCACGTGGCAGATCCACACGGCCGAGGTGCTGGGGAGGGATGACGAGCCACGCACCACAACCGGGGCGATGGCGCCCACCGGCGGGCCGAGATTCGGCCAGAACGGCCGGGGATTCGGGGGGGAGTGATGGGAGCTAGCCGAGTAGCCTTCACCGTCCCCGGCGAGGCAGTGCCGTGGAAGGCTCCGCGGGTTGTCAGGCGTGGAGCCCATCACGTGGCGATCTCTCCGCGGGCCATGAAGAACGCTCAGGCGACAGTGCAGAGCTTCGCATGGAAGGCAATGCAGGACGCGGGAGCAGAGCCGATCACGGGTCCCGTGAGGCTCATGATCATCGTGTTCAAAGCCAAGGGGATGCCAACATCGGTTGTGGGGCGCACAGCCGCCGAGATGGATGCACTACGACCTACGAAGGGTTGGGACGCATCCAACGTGGCGAAGTCCACTGAGGACGCGTTGAGCGGGATCTGTTTTATCGACGACTCACAGGTCGTGGAGCTCCATGTCGAGAAGAGATTTAGCGAGCGGCCGCGCATCGAGATCGTGGTCCAGCCATGGCGTCCGAGCATGGAGACGATCGGGAACCTGTCGATTCGAGGTCTGGCCTTCACAAGATGGCTCAACAAGTGGTATCCTTCTGATAGCTGAAAGCGGCTTGCCACAATCGCCGCTGGACAGCGAGGCAGCATGGAACATCGCCAACAAGAATCAGCGCAACCGCAGCCAGCTGCCGCGGGTGTGCCGATTGGGCTCGGTCGGGCGTGGCAACTCGACCGGCCCGTTGGTGAGGTCCACATGTCACAGAAGGCAACGAACGAAGAGATCCTGAGGTCATACGCCGAACACAAGAGCGTGTGGAAGGCCGCGAAGGCGCTGGGGATGTGCGGGCAGTCCGTTCATGAGCGGCTCGTCAAGCTGGGCGCGAACACGCCGCAGAATGTCTTCACGGACGCCGACGACGCGCTCATGCTCGACGAGTACCACGCCTATCGCGACGCAGGGAAGCTGCAGGAGTTGGCCGACAGGATGTGCAGAGACAAGACAACGATCTGCGGTCGCGCCCGGACGCTCGGATTGACTGACTACTCGCACCCAAGGCCATATCTGAGCGTGTGGAAGGACAAGCCGAGAGGCGAAGCCCGGGCATGGCTGCAGCGATTCAAGACGTCAGGAAAGTCGGTGACAGAGTTTTGTGCAGACGAAGGCATTGACGACCTTGGGTTCTCGCGGACCATGGCCGCCTACTTTACTGCCGAGTACGATGCCGCAGTGGAGGCGAACTACCCAAATGGCACGCCATACTACGTCGGCCGAAAACTCGAGTACGAAGTCCGGGACGAGCTCTCCGCGCTGGGATACTCCGCGTTGAGGTCTCCGCGCTCCCGCACGCCGATCGACGTCATGGCAACCAGGCCGGGGTCGCTGCTTTTCATCCAATGCAAGAACAGCGGATACATGGGCGTTTCCGAGTGGAACATCTTCGTGGACGCCTGCGTTCATGCCGGAGCCACGCCGATCCTTGCCTTGCGAGGAGACGACGGGATGCCGTCATACATGGAGATCCTCGGGCGAAAGGACGGCTCACGGCGGCGACAGCCGTGGACGCGATATACGCCCGAGCCGACGCCGCCACGCCTGGCGCGATGTATGCGAGACATCGTTGACGTCGCGGACGCCGGCCGATACGATGATCCCGTGACCCGGAACTCCAATGATCTCGAATAGCCCACTCGCCGGCCGGCGGTATCCATCCGGTGTCACAGCCACGGCCGGCGGGTGCGGCTTTTGGGGCGGACGATGATCGACCTTCGATGCTGCGACGTGGCCGAGGTGCTCGACGAGGTCCGGGGGGCTGCGCTGGTGACGGCAGATCCGCCGTGGGTTTACAACTGCAAGCAAGCGCGAGACCACGGCGGGGCAAGTAGCGATTTCGCTTGCGTCGGAGAGCACTACGACACGCTCACCCTCGACGACATCGCCGCCCACGTCTCGGCATCCTACGCATGCGCAACCGACTCGGCACGGCTCCTGCTGTGGACCACGTTCCCCCAGCTGGCCGACTGGATGGCAGCCGACGCCGGGCGATGGCGCTACGTCACCGGGGGAGCCTGGACGAAAGACGACCGGCTAGGACAGGGCCACCACTGGCGCGGGATGGTCGAGCCGCTGCTGGTCTACGTCAAGGGCTCCAACGCGCCGATCAACATGGCAACCGGGAACGCCTACATATCCAAGAGGACCGAGCACAGCCAGAAGCCGATGGAGTGGCTCTGCACGCTGCTGGAGACGTGGACCAACCCCGGCGACCTCGTCCTCGACCTGTACGCCGGACTCGCCCCCATGGCCCGCGCTTGCAAGGCCACCGGCCGAGACTACATCGGCGCCGAGATCGACCCGGAGCGGCACAGGCACGCGATGGCGAAGCTCGACGGGACGCCGTGGCACAGGGATGTCCGGCAGATTGGGCTGGGGATATGACCCACGATCACCACGCCACACGCCACGACTGGAAGCCGGCACTCGAGGCCAGGCGGGCCGACGACAACGGAGACAGCGAGGTGCGCAAGGGGGCGAGGGAGCGAATCGCAGCCGACCCCGATACCGAGGACGTCTGCAGGTGGTGCCTAGGTAGCGGCGTCGAGGTCGTGGGAGTCAACGGGAGCACCCGCGGGGCCGAGTGTAGGCTGGGGTGCAAGGGGCCGGACATGGACGCGATGAGACAACGGGAGACGGACAGGAAGTGGAAGCGGCGGTTCTACCGGGCCGAGGCGGCGGCTGCAAAGGTCGAGGTGGTGACGAGGAGGTCGAGGGGATGAGCGTGCTATTCGAGCATCCGATCGACGTCCTGCTGGGCATCGCGCCAGGCGATCCGTTCGCCATTGCCCTAGAAGACATCGAGGAAGGGCAAGTGCTGGAGCTGAGATACGACTTCCGAAACGCGAGCACTGGAACGCTCTACGAACCAGGAACGGACCGCGTGGTGGCCTACGGCATACATGGGTGCAAGGCGGAGGGGGGCGAGTCGTGAGGCGACGATGAGTGAGCAAGGGACCGCAACGTATTTTTGCGCCGTCTGCGCGATGGACGTCTACGATGATGTCTGCCCGCTGTGCGGCAATCCGCCGACATGGGTGACACTGCAAGGCGGCGACGATGACAATCTCGGCCTTGCCAGGATGCCGCTGTCGCTGTACGAGCGGATCAGGGCAACGCCGGACATCGCCGAGAAGGTCCGCTACACTGGGGACGATCGATGAGGGACTGGGCGAAGCAACTGGCGGACGTCAGGGGGAAGCTGGAAGGCCCGAAGCTGCGGGACGGCGAGGTCATGCTGGACACGCAGGGAACCAGGGCGTTCGAGGAAATGCAGAGAGAGCAAGATCCGGATCGGAGAGGGCCGCGTGCGCGCGAGACGGGGCCTGTCATGGATTCGGGGCCGGTGTCAAGTGAGACCGAAACAGATTGACCGAAGCCCGCGGGGCTACTAGGGTTTTAGTTATGGCGGAACGAAAAGGCGCGAAACTGAAAGAACCACTAAAGCCTGAGCACGAAGAGACGCTCAAGCTACGCTTGGCCGGCTTGACTCCAGAAGAGATCGCCAAGTCGATGGGCGTCCACCTCGCCACCGTCTACACGAGGCTGGCCCGGCCCGACGTCAAGGCAGCTCACGCAGCGTTCCAGGAAGCTCGTATCCAGGCCGTCACGGATGTCTTGTCGGGAGCCGCGCAGATGGCTGCGGAGCGGTTGATCACGATCGCCCGCGACAGCGTCCAAGAGGACCAGGCCCGCCTAGCCGCCGTGGCCATCCTCGACCGCAGCGGCCACGGCCCGACCTCCCGCACCGAGGTGACCGGGGCAGACGGCGCGACCCTGGGGATCGTGCTGAAGGCCGAGGAGTTCGAGGCGGAGCGGGATCGGCTGATGGCGGAGCTGGAGGAGGCGAAGCGGGATGGGTGAGCACACGGAACCAGGCCACGACCTCGACCGACTGCGCGAACTGTTCGACGAGTGGGACGACCGCGAAGCCGCCGCCGGCATCAGCAAAGAGGCGTCCATGTTCGCGGTGATGACGCACTGGGGGCGGACGCTGGACCTGGCGATGGGCTTGCGCGAGGACAACCGAAAGTACCTGGACGCGGTAGGCCCCCTCTGCCCGAAGTGCGGCAAGCCCGGATTCGCAGACGAACTCAAAAACGGGACGGGCTGCGAGTACTGCTACGCGGACTCGTTGTGTTCGAGGGCCGCCCCGACGATCACCATCGCCAACCAAGCCATACAACACCCCAGCAAGTGGCCCGATCCAGCGTGACAACCCCCGCCGTCCAAGCCGCAGTCGAGCGCGTGGTGGCGTTCGAGCGGGCGAACCGCTTGGCCTACTACTTCGCCCGGGGGGCGGCACCGTGGCAGCGTCAGCTATTCGAGGACGCCAACCCGAAGCGGTTCGTTCGCAAGGGGAACAAAGTAGGCGGGTCCTACGGGCCGTGCGCCGAGGGGATCGCCCTGTCGCTGGGCTGCCACCCGACGATCGACCTACCCACGCCGAACGTCGGCATCGTCTACGTGCCAGACCTCGACCACAGCTACGCCGACGACATCTGCCGCACCATCCGCATGCTTGAGCCCGCCGGGCACCTGGCCAAGGGTTGCAGCTACTCCGAGGCCGCGGGCTACAAGATCGGCGGGCGTCGTGGCATCCAGTGGGCGAACGGGTCGCGCATCCTGTTCAGATCGAGTCACCAGGAGGCCAAGTCACAGGCGGGGGTCTATGCTGACTGGGGGCTCATCAACGAGCCGCCGGCCCGGCACCTGTGGGGCGAGATCATGCGGGCGTTCTCGCTGTCGTCAGACGCCCCGATCATCATGAACTTCACGGTCGTGGACGACGTCCGCAAGTCGAGCCCGGACACCGCATGGCTACGCGAGATCCTCGACGACCCTTCCTCGACGTGGGCTCAGTACGTGGTGCCTCTGCGAGCCTCCAACGTCCCGCACCGCGTGCCCAGTGGATGCCCCGGCGACGAGCGGTGCACCATCACAGGTGGCGACTGCGACGCCCCAGACTGCAACGTGCGCCAGCAGTGGGCACTGTGCCCGCCCGAGGAGCGAGCCCAGCGCATTGACGCCGAGTGGGACGCGCCGGCAATCGACCGCTACATCCGCGGGTTTACGGACGCGTGCATCGTGGACGACAGCGACTACCAGCGGATCGGCCTGCCCGCCATTGTGCAGATCGGCGTGAGCTTCGACCACGGCGAGGCCCCCGGGCATGAGACCGAGTGCCTGTACGCGTGGTGGCGTGACCAGGGCGGAGACAACGTGGTGTTGGTCCTCGACGAGTACGGCAGCAGCGGGAGGACCACCAGCGCCACCGACGCAAGCTGCATCGCGGACCAGCTCAACGCCCACGGGCTCACCCTGTTCGACGTGGACCGGGCGCACGGCGACATCAACACCGCGGGCAAGTCGGCTGTCACGGGCTCGGTCAACCGGGAGTTGGAGATCGCCTTTGCTGGCCTGGTACGCGGCGACCCGAACAACCCGCCGTTTCGCGTCGCCAAGGCCAAGAAGGGATCGGGCTCGGTGCTAGCCGGCGCCCGTGTGCTATCCTCGGCCTGTGCTGCACAGCGGCTTTGGTTCCACCGGCGGTGTACGAACCACATCAACGCGTTCAGGAAGTGGAAGGGCACCGACCGAGGCGAGGACGCCAAGATCAAGCACTGGATCGACGACGTCCGCTATGGACCGGGGCCGCTGCTGGACACGACGAAACAGATCCCGGCGCAGAGCGTCCGGGTGGTATGAGAGGGGCTTCTCATGGATAACCGACGACCACTGACCGAGCCGGAGTACGGCCCATGCACCCGTAGATTCCCAGAAGTCAGCGGCGACTACTGGCTTGAGATCGCCGTGAAGATGGCCAAGCTGGCGTTCCTGTACCGAGATGCGTGCGTGAACGGCGATGGCGATCTGGCCTACATGGTCCAGAATCTCAACGACGCGGACGTGCAGATGGCGAACAGGCTCACCGGCGGAGAGCTGCGCATCCCGGGAGCCAAGCCATGATCGCCCCCACCCAGACACCCATGGAGCGATCCCTGAAACACCTCGCACTGGCGCGGACCTTCAACGAGCTGTTCAACGACCTGATCTCGCAGGCCGAGGACATGGCCTACCACGTCGCGTCGTTCCACCAAGTGCACGAGTGGAAGCCGACAGGCACCGCGGCCAACCTGAGCTACGAGGAGCGGTCAGACTCCGTCAGCTTCACCCTCGGGCGACAGGCGATCCAGTATGAGATTCAGAGCCTCGACGGCGTCAGCATCGAGCGACTCGCGCAAGGGGTGGCCCACGCGTTCCTCCGTCGCCGCCGGCAGATGGTGGCCGAGACGTCATACTGCGTGGCGCGGGCGGTGTGCTGCGACAGCCTGGTGGACTCCCTGTACATGGCCGCCTTCGATGTGTCGAGGCTGTCTCGCCCAGCTGGCCCGATTCACAAGGTGTCTACACCTCAGCACCACGTTGAATTTCTGAACGCCGCGCGCACCGAAGGAAGCGATCGGGTGACGATGGCCGAACCAAGCAGCGCCGATGAGGCGAACGGGATGTGCGGGACGTTCGGCAGCTTTCCCGCCGAAGGCTATTACGGATGCGTCCACTGGACCGACCGCGACGTAGACGAGGCGTTCGTCTGCGCACCCGGCGCGTTCCTCATCGCCAATGAGACCGCGTGGCACGTTCTCCAGGAACTCCAGTACCAGCGCAACCACAGCTTCACCACGCCAGAGACGGCCCGCCGGATCGCGTTCCTTCGGGAGTCGCGACCGCGCGACGTGGTATGGTGCTCGGTTGAGGACGATACGCTTCGTGGTGGACTATCCCTGTTAGTCGAGGCAAAAATGGGGTGCGCCATCGCAGAGCCTGACAAGATAGTGAGAATCGACGCCCCGTAGGAGCCAGCCAATGACCGACGAACACGTCCTGTCCAGCATCCCGCCGCTCCCGCGAGACGGCGAGAACGCCCGCCGAGCCCAGGCGTTGAAAGTCCGCAAACTGTTCGAGGGGCAGTGGAAGGATCTGCTCGACGTCCAGATGGGCGCGATGTTCGACGACGTCCGCAACAAGGCCACGGGCAAGCGGGACTTGAGCACGAACATACTCAAGACCGCGGTGTGGCAGCTCGCCAAGCTCTACCCGGAGGCGCCGTTCATCCACCCGCCGGAAGGATCGACAGAGGACGACATCGCCGCCGCCGTCAAGGCCACGCAGGACGCACGGTGGTGGTCCATGGCCACACGGAACCAGCGCAACGTACTCGGCATGGGTGAGTGCTTCGTGCGCCCATCGTGGAAGCGCAGCAACGACGGCATGATGTACCGGATCGTGACCCCGGACATGGTGAGCGCGTCCAGCAGCCCCGACGAGCCGGACCTCCCTGATTACGTGGTCGAGGCCCGGACCCGCGTGGTGGACGGCGAACGGGCGTGGACCTGGGACGTCGTCGATCTGCGCGACCCGAACAACCCGATGTTTGCGATCCAGCTGGCCGAGGAGTACCACGGCGCCGAGCAGGGTGCGCCACTGACCGAGATGTTCATCCCCGGCGGGCTCCCCAGCGGCTACCCGGAACAGTGGATCGACTCGGTAGGAGTCCCCGTCAGCCCATATGTCCTGTACCACAAGAGCACCACAGGCATGCTGTTCGACGGGTTCGAGAACCTGGAACTCATCGACGGCACCCTTACGATCGCCGCCCTGTGGAGCTTCTGGCTCCACTGCGTGCGAGACGCGAGCTGGCCGCAGCGGTGGGCCATGAACGCCATCATTGGCGGCATGGAGGTGGACACCATCAACGGCGTCAAGGGCACGTCCAAACAGGTCACGACCGACCCGGCGTCCCTGGTGATGCTGTACGAGGGCCCCGGCCAGATCGCCCCATCAGTGGGGCAGTGGTCTCCTGGCTCCGACCCTGCCACCCTCGGCGAGGCCATCGCCAAGTTCGAGGCCAGGATGGGCGTCCATTTAAACATCGGCGCCGACGACTTCCACCGCAGCGGCTCGGGCGAGTCGGGCTACGCGATCTCCATGAAGCGCGCAGCGGTACGCGAGGCTCAGAAGTCGTTCGTGCCAGAGTTCTCCCGCGCCGACGCCCAGCTGATGCGCGTGACCTCGGTGATCTTGAACAACGCGACCGGGGCCGGCGTTCCAGAGGAAGGCTACTCGCTGACCTACCCGGGGTTGCCGACGTCGCCTCAGGAGACCAAGGAAGCCCTCGAGGAGCACGACATGAAGCTCTCACGCGGGCTGGAGTCGCCCGTGGACGCCTACATGGACCTGAACCCGGGCACCACACGAGAGCAGGCGCTGGCCGCGCTGGTACGCGTCACCGAAGAGAACCGGCAACTTGCGCTCGCTGGATGGACCGGCGGCGCCGCACCCACGAAGTAAGAGAGGGCACCCATGACCGAAGAGGAACAGCAGCTCGCCAACGTGAACCCAGGCGACACGGGCGACACCGTATCGAGATCCGACTACAACAAGGTCCAGGAACAGCTGCGCAAGTTGAAGGCGGACCACAGCACCAAGCTCGGGGAGTACGCGGATCTGAGCTCGAAGTACCAGAACCTATCTGCCCTCGCGGCCGGACTCCAGCAGCACTCCCAGGAGCGCGACAGCCTCGTGATGCAGATCCGCGACTTGAAGAAGGCCGCGGGCGGCGACATCACCGATCTCCAGCGACGGGCAGCCGAGGCCGACGATTGGCGATCGAAGTACGAGGCGCTTTCCACGACCCAGCCCATCGACCTGATGCTGGCGTCTGCCGGGGTGGATGAGCCCGCAGTGCGAGACCTCGTGCGCAAGGCATACGAGAGCCTCGACGAGGAGGGCAAGCCCGCGTTCGAGCTGTGGTGGTCCGAGTTCCGCGCGAGCCCCCCGAAGTACCTCGCGCCGTACCTGGGCGCCACCACCAACGTACCAGCACAGGAGACCGCCCCCGCCGTTGCAGCGGCCCCGCTGGCCCCGCAAGCCCCCGCCGCGCCCGTGGCCACGGCACCGGCCCCCGGCAACGAGGGCGCCGCACCGCCTCCGCCGCTGGCCGTGTCGGGAGACCTGCGAGACGTGGCCAACTTCAAGTCGGCAGCCACCACCCCGGAGCAGCGGAAGGCCGACTGGGAAGCCTACCGCGCCGAGGCGATCAAGAATCTGTAGATCCTCGCTTGACACGTCCGTTGCAGCGTGAAACCCTGACAGTGCAGTTTGACATGATCGCCCCCGTGCTGGGATGCACGTAAAAGAAACTCAGGGGTCAAATCAGCCCACCGATTCACTGGCGTAACCAGATGCAGGGCTCCAAAAGGGGCACAAGGCATCTGAAATGGCCAACGAAGTTTCACAGGCAGGAAAAGCCGCAGATCTCGGACTCGCCGCGATTCTCAACCGGGACATCTGGGAGATGATCGCCGACAAGCAGGATCTGCGTCACACCGTGATGTACACCTCCGACCCGTCGGGCACCGGCTCGGCCGTGGTCAAGATCCCGCAGGTCACCTTCGACGAGGTCATGTCGGCCCCCACCGAGGCCGGCGCGCTGTCGAACTCGACCCTGGGCACCAGCAACGCCACCGTGACCGTGGCCCGCCAGGCGCTGCGCTACGACACCACCGACCTGTTTCAGTTCCTCGCCCCCAACGGTGGGCTGGACATCGGCCGCCTCGGTGCCGGTATCGCGATGGCCTACGTCCGCAGGGTCTCCGCCCTGATCATGGACGCCGTGGACACCGCCACCAGCGTGGTCGGGACGTCCGGCGCCGCGATGACCGTCAACGACCTGTACGATGCGATCTTCACGCTCGAGCAGGCCGAGGTCCCCGCCGGCCCGTACTTCTCCGCGCTGGCCAGCAAGCAGTTCACCGACCTCCAGTCCAGCATCCGCGGCGAAGGCGGAGCCAACCAGTTCCAGGCCGCGACTGCCGCCATGCTGTCGATCAAGGGCCAGGGCTTCCGCGGTTCGTGGCTGGGCATCGACTTCTACACCACGGCGCAGGTCAACAACGACGGCACCGACTACTCCGGTGGTCTGTGGGCCATGGGCGCCATCGCCGGCACCGAGCTGAAGGTGGGCGCGCTCAAGCAGAAGATCCGCCTGACCCCGGCCCTGGAAGTCGCCACCGACGAGAGCGCCGTCTTCGTCGAGATCGACCGCACCGGCTCCACCGCTGTCAACGAGATCGTGGGCAACGGCTACACGGGCATCGCCAAGAACGAGGATGCCCGGATCGTCGAAATCAAGACCAGCATGTAAGACCGCTGGCAACACCAGACCGCCCCGGCACCCATGAGATAGAGCCGGGACCTGGAAGGACCGCACCATGGCAACGCTCAATACCCAGGCCGCCCCGGCACCAGACCTCAAGCCCCGCAGTGTGATGACGCGTGGAAGCAAGACCGAGCACGGTCTGCCGAAGCGCGGAACGTCGGGCTATGAACGCCCGTTCGACTTCACGCACCACCCGAAGCGCTGGGCCTGGTCTCCGCTTCGCGGCGGATGGTTCCCCGACCTCGGACGATTCCCACACGAGCCGGGCGCCGGGGACGTGGCCGGGGGGCCGAAGGGCGAGGCCATCCTGGACGGTGGCGAGCAGCGACTGCGCCGCGAAGAGTGGGTCATCATCCAGCCCGACAACCCCGCTGTCGTCGAGTACTTCGCCGCGCGTCCAGTGATCCACGGCGAGACGTTCACTGGCACGTCCTACCTGCAAGAGTGGGACGTCAAGGGCGGCGGCAAGTGCTACAAGACCGCCTTCGACAAGCCGGTTCCCATCGGCAACGACACCAACTGGATCAAGGATGAGCCGGCCTACAACGCGTTTCTGGCGTTCCTCGTCAAGCGCGGCCAGGTCTGCGCGTTCAACCCGGTGTTGAAGCGCAGCTACGTGCGACGCCAGGAGGACAGCGTGGCCCGCGCTCTGATGGCCGTCCAGGAAGACCCCACGGACCTCAAGCGCAGCCGCTACAAGGCCGCCAGGATCAAGCTGGCCGAGATGCGCGGCGAGGACCGAAACATGGCGCTGGCCGACATCGCCGAGACGTCGGGCAACATCGTCATGCAGCACGCAGGCGCACAGCAGGCCGCCCCCGTGGCCAGCGGCGCTGACCAGCTGGCGATGCTCAAGATGCAACAGCAGATGGCCAACATACACGCCGAGCTGGTCGAAATGAAGAAGACCTCGGCAACTGCCGAGAAACCGAAGAGGAAGCCCGCCAGGCGCAAGCCCGGCAGGCCCGCGAAGGTCGATACCGATGGGTGAGCGACGCGAGAAGCGAGCGGCACTCGAGGCCATGAAAGCCCGCCTGCGAAAGGCTGGCCATAGCACCGAGACCGCCGAGAAGATCGCGAAGGATGCAGCCCAGAGGTCCGACCGCCGAACGAAAAACTGAATCAAGGTCCGCCCGCGAGAGTGGGCCGCTATCCAGGAGGTAGCCGACCATGGGTTCCCCACCGACCAAAGTTCCGAGTCCCAGCACGTGGCAGCCTGGCGGGCTGCAGAATGCCGCCGCCTTCCGCGAGATCGTCATCTCGCCGAGCGCCGATCCCAACGACCTCGCCACGGCGACGTCGCTTACCAGCGGCACCGGAGTGCCAACCCACACGCGTGGTGACGGGTCCGAATACTGGGACAACACCACAGGATACAAGTACCGCCGCGCGAGTGGAGTGTGGGTCGTGGACTCCGGCGGCGGGATCGAGATCGTCGCCAACGCGTCCGGCGCCCCGATGGTCAAGGGCGCGCTGGTCTATCCGTCGAGCCACGACGGGACCAACTGGGTCGTGACCCTGGCCACCAACGTGGACGTGGACAGCCGAGCGGTGTGGGTCCTCACCGAGGCCATCGCAGACGGCACGACCGGGGCCGCTGCCGGCGTCGCCACCATCACCGGGCTCAACACGAGCGCGTACTCCCTCGCTGGCGTCAAGCTCTACCTGGACACTGCCGGCGCTCTCGTCGAGGCCGTCCCGACGGGCTCCACCGTCATCGTCCAGGAGTGCGCAGAGGTCAAGGTCAAGAGCGCGACGGTCGGAGAACTCTCCTACTACCCCGCGCTGGCCATGCTCCAGGGGATCGAGGTCTCCGACCTGATGGGCGTGACGGCGACCGCCGCCGAGCTGAACTACAACGACCTGACCGGCGCCGTCGGCACCGTCGAGGCCAGCAAGGCCGTCGTCGTGGACGCCAACAAGGACATCAGCGAGTTCCGGAACATCGGCGCTGCCCTGCTCACCCGCGACTCCAACAACCTGAACATCTCGACCACGACCACGGGGTCTGTCGAGGTGGACGGGATCGACGGCGTGGCTGTCGAGTCGTCCAGCGGCCCGATCTCCATCGGCGCCGACGCAGCCGCCGAGGCCGTCAACATCGCGACCGGCGCTGCCGCTCGCGTGATCACCGTCGGCAACGCTGCCAGCGCAAGCCTGGCCATGGAAGCCGGCGTGGGCGGCGCGACCCTCAACGCCGACACGACCATCGCCCTGGATGCCGGTGGAGCCCTCGCGGGTGCCATCGTCATCGACGCCAGCAACGCGGCCGGCGGGATCGACATCGACGCGGGCACCGGCGGGATCGCCATCGACACGGACGGCGTCCTGTCCCTGGCCGGTGTCGGCAACAGCGACGTCACGGTGGACGCCGGCGACATGAACCTGGCGACCACGACAACCGGCTCCATCGAGCTGGACGGCGTGGACGGCGTCAACATCGAGTCCAGCGCGGGCGTCATTCGCATCGGTGCGGACAACGTCGCGCAGAACGTGGCCATCGCATCGGCAGGTGCTCGCATCGTCAGCGTGGGCAACGCGGCGGCCGCCTCGCTCACCCTCGACGGTGGCGTGGACGCGGTCACCATCAACGCCGACACCCACGTGGACATCACGGCCGAGGTCAAGTTCAGTGCGGCCGGCGGTGCTGACCCCGCTGCCGCCCTGCTGGGAGGCGTGGGCACCTACGCAAACCCGGCGACAACCGCTGTCGCTGGCTCCAACATGTTCGAGTTCAGGACGCAGACCACGGCGACCGCCGACGACTTCCGCGGCTTCCGGCTCGACGCGGACTTCGCTGGCATCGGCGTCAGTGGCGACGCCATCCGCGGCCGTGGTCTCGTGACCGCCGCCGGCACAGCCGGCACCGTGGACGGTGGCGCCTTCACCCTGGAGTACAACGGCGGACAGGTCGCCGGACAGGGCACCGGCCTCCGCGGCAACCTGGTCCTCCCCAACGCCGCCCTGGCGGGTGGCACGGTGTACGGGACCATCGCGGAGATCTACGCGGGTGGTGCCAACTCCGACGCAGGCGGGGCGACCAAGCACGCCATCCTCGGCATCCTCTCGACGGGCGACGGGGCGGGCGCAGACCGCACCATGAACGCCATCGAGATCCTCGGCAACACCGACGGCAGCGGCTACATGATCTACAGCCACGACCACGCGCCCGGCAACGCCGCCGGGTCTGCGCGCTGCCTCATCAACGGCGCCGTGCGCTTCCTCAAGTTCTGGGCGGCCGAGTGATGCCTGACGCGACGATCAACGTGGATACCGTGGAGACCATGCTAGCCCAGTATCGCACCTCGCTCGCCGAGCACAGGCAGGCCAAGGCGCGGCACGAGGCCGGCGTCCTCCATGAGTCCACGCAGATCGACGCGCACATGGGAGCTATCCAGGCGTTGGAGGCTCTGCTACCCATCCCCACGATCGAAGAGGTCGTGGGGGCCATGGGCGGCACTGTCGAGGCTATCGAGTGAGTCTATCCCGGGCTGGGGGGGCGGACGAAAGCCCCTCTCTTCCCCCCTGGCCCTGGGGTTTTGAAAGGACGCGATGACCGTTGAGACACGATACTCGGCCCGCTTCCGCCTGATGGATCTCCTCGTTCGCGGAGAGGACAACACCATCTCGTGTCCCGTCTACTACGACGGTGGCTTGGTGGTGCCGACGCTGGCCGCGTCCGTGGTCACAGTCACCGATCCCGATGGCACCGCGCTCGTGTCCGCACAGGCCGTCACCATCACCGACGGGGTCTCGTCCTTCACCATCCTCGCCGCGTCGCTGCCCTCGACGACCGATCCGAAGATGGGATACGCGGTCCGCTGGACGCTGCAGATCGAGGGCAAGCCGTACCACTTCCGCAACACAGCGGCCGTCGTGCTGTCGCGCTTCTACAACCCGGTCGATGAGACCGACTTGACGGACATCCACAGTGACCTCCGGGCCTACCTGGACAAGGGCAGCCAGCGCAGCTTTCAGCCGTTTTTGGACGACGCCCTGTTCGACGCCGAACGGCGTCTACTGCGCAACGGAAAGCGGCCGTGGTTGGTGCTGGATTCGTGGGGCCTGTACGACGTCATCCGCACCAAGGCGCTGGAACGCATCTTCCGTTCGTTCCAGACCTCGACGAGCACGGACCAGAAGTACGGCAAGCTGGCGGACCAGTACGCCGCGGATTACGAGAAGGCTTGGCAGGTGCTCGACCTCAACCTGGACTATGACCAGGACGACCTACCCTCCCCCGGTGACAGCGATCACCAGGCCGGCGAACCTCCCATGTTCCTGGGCCGCGTGGCCCCGAGCTGGTACTCGTGACCGACACCACCTACAGGGAGCTTCGCGCTGGCATCACCGATGCCGTGACGTCCGTGGGCAACGGGCTCACCTACAGCTCCCGCGTGCTGTTGCTCGAACAGGCCCCCGACCCGCTGCTGGGGTCCAAGCTGTTCACCGTGGACTGGCCCCAGGACCGCAACACGGCCAAGAACCGCGGCAAGGTTCGGCTCCGCATGGGCGCCCGCGTCCAGATCCGCATGGCCCACCGCGTGGACCTCGATGACCAGGTGGCCACGCAAGACGAGCGGGACGACGACGCGCAAGCCACGATCGCCGCGCTGGCCGACTACAGCTACAGCCCGCTGGGCGTGATCCGGCTCAAGTACGAATCGGGCCAGCGGATCGCGCACATCTCCGGCGAGTGGCTGTTCACAGATCTCTACTTCGACGCCGAGCTGGACCAGTCGATCGTGAGGGAGCGCTGATGGCCGCCGTTGAGCTACAGCCGTTCGACCTGACCCGCGAGGTGGACCAACTGATCCGCGAGATGGTCATCGGGTCCCAGCGTGTGAGCCAAGAGACGGCCGTGGAGACGGATGCGCCGGCCCTGGGGGCTCTGCTGTCCACGGCTGGCGCGCTGGCCGCTGTGTCACGTCTCAAGCCCGCCGTGGACGAAGGCGACCGCATGACCCCGGCCGAGATCATGGAGGCGCAAGACGCCGAGTTCGAGCGCGAGCGACGCAAGACCACCAAGCGGTTCCTGTTGAGGAGCGGCCTCTGATGCCCATCACAGGCAAAGGCGGACGCCCCGTGTCGAGTCTGTCGGTCGAGGACCGCATCCAGCAGCTCGGCACCGAGGCTATGGTGGACCTGCGGCGAGTCCTCTTCGACTACGCCCGCAACACCGTCGAGCCCGTGATCAAGCGCGACTGGCTCAACCCGTCCAACGCAGGCCCACAGGGCGACGGGAGCCCGTCAGAGTCCATCGGTAAGTCGAGCGGTGGCTGGTATGCCGCGCTCGAGCCCGGGGTCAAGACACTCGCGGTCAACATGTTCAACGACGTGGACTATGCCCAGTACGTCCACAGGGCAGGCGGCGACGCTGGCCCCCCCGGCGACGAAATGATCATCGCCCAGAAGACACTCAACGACGAGATGCCCGGCGTCCTTCCAGAGTTGGAAGCCGTGCTATCCGAACACCTGAGACGGATCGGCGAAGCGTCGGTCTAGGAGGATACCCAATGCCCGAAAGCACCACGATCAAGGTCGTTCGTGACGGCACGCTGACGCTGTCCGACTTCGGAGGTGGCAACACCTACGAGATCGCCTATGAGGACGGCAACCTGGTTGCCAACCACCCCGGCGAGGTCGTGAACAACTTCCTCGACCGCAACCGGATCGGGCCCACGCCGTCCCTGCGATTCGGCGCCGATCAGCCGATGTCGTTGAGCTTCACGGCCAACCTGCGTGACGTCACCGACGCCGCGTGGACCACGCTCCCCGAGTTCCTGCTGCGCACTGGCAACGTGGGCACCAACTGGGTCTCGACCCTGGGAGCCACCGCGGAAGTGCCCGTCTACACGATGACCTGGGACACCGAGGGCACCAGCCACGGCGACCCGACCGACCACCAGGTGGTCTACCCGTACTGCTACCTCAGCGGCACGATCTCCGAGGGCGACCCCAGCACCATCGCCATCACCATCACCAGCTACGCGGTCCGCCCGTCGAGCGCGACCTGATAGGAGTCTGACATGGCTGACGTATTGACGACCTCGATTCTCGCGCGCATCCAGGGCACCCGAAAGGTGGACATGGGAGTGGGCACGCAGCTCTATCCCGCCACCGTCGAGGAAAACCTCGCGTGGCCCGACGGCACGGCAGTGAGCAAGGCGAACGAGATGTGGACCGACGACGCTGGCAGCGTCGCCGCCGCCGCTCACGTCAATCTGGACCTGTTCGCGGCTGTCCAGGTGGACGCCGCTGGCGCGACCACGGGCCGGACCGTGAGCTTCGCCAAGGTCAAGGCGCTGTTCATCCGCAACACCAGCGCGGCCAACTACATCAAGATCGGTGGCGGAACCGACGGGACCGGAGTGGCTGCCGACGCGTGGATCGACGCCGTGGGGACCGAGGGCTGGCTGGCCGACGACTCGGACTTCATCCACCTCCCGGCCGGCGGTTGCCTGCTCCTGGAGTTCCCCTCTGGCGTGACCGTCAGCAACGGGACCTCGCACATCCTCCACCTCGGTGGAATCACCAGCACGCAGACCTACGAGATCATCATCATCGGTCTGACCGCGTAGGAGGCGACATGAAGCACGGACTCCACGACGACATCGCAGCGGCCGAGGCTGTCTATCACGTCCTCGCCGCTCGCAACCCGCATGCGACGCTCAACCCCAGCGGGGGGCCGACCAACGCGGAAGCCCGCAAGGTGCTGACGCGAGCCGCGCACCTGCTCAAGTCCGCGGCCGAGATGCTGGACGAGCTGCCCGACCTGGAAACGGCGAAGGCACCGAAGACCGCCACCAAGAAGAAGGCCGCGAAGGCCAAGAAGTAGACCACCGAAGAAAGAGAGGGGCACCCATGAAGACCCGAGAGCACAAGCGCGAGATCCCGAACCTCCCGCACTACTGGCGCGTCACGATCGACAGGAACGGCGAGCACGTGTTTCGCATCCCGTCGCAACTGGGGTGCCTCAAGTTGAGCATAAAGACCGCGAAGCTACAGGAGTCCGCGGTGGACGCGTCGGCCCGCGTGCTGACGAACTTGTCCCACGCAGGCGTGATGCTCGGCGAGATGTGGTGTCACCCGTCGATCGACCTCGAGACCGACCGCGCCAAGATCCGAGACGACTCGGTTTACGGCGAGGCCATCCACGAGGAGCTCCACGAGGCCGGCTACACCTCGGCGGACATCAACGCCCTGATGACAGGGCTTTCCAACCGGGTACGCGCCGAGATGACCGGCGAGGAGGACGTTGCCAAGCGCGAGGGTTTTACCGCAGCCAGCGCGGGCACTGGGACCTAGTCGCGCTGGACATCGGGATTCACCTGTTGCGTGACCCCTGGGGCTTCTATCGGCTGACACAGGAGGAACGGGTGGATTTGCTGGCCTACCACAAGATCGCGACGTCACCGGGCGACGATTTGCGCTTGCGCTTGCTGCAGCCGCTCACGGTTGACGGGCACTACGAAGCGACGTCTCGCGCCCACGGCAAGCCGCGCAAGCCGGCCAAGTCCACAACGAGCCTCGGCATGTCGGCCATCGCGCGCCACATGAAGGCCGTGGGCAACTCTGACGCGGCCATCGCCGCGGCGCTTGGACTGAGCCATGACTGAGGTACTACGCTGGGAACTCGACGCCTCACAGATGGAGGGATCGCTCCGGTCTGCGTCACAGGCCATGGACGCCACACGCTCCGCTGCTGGCGATCTTGGCACCGAGATGGACAAGGCCATGGTCACGGCCGCCGATGGCGCTGGGGAGGCGACAGAGGCCGTTGACGACCTGGGCAAGCAGACCGAGGACTCCGGGACCAAGGGGACCGAGGCGGGAGTAGCTTTCGGCGCGTCCTTCAAGGCCATCGCGGCGGGCGCTGCCGTCGCAGCCGCGGCCATCGCAGGGATCGCACTTGCCGCCGTGGACCTCAGCGACGAGGCGAACCAGATCGCCAAGCAGGCCGCGGTCGTGGGCGAGACCGCCGAGGACTTCCAGATCCTCCAGGGCGTCTTCGACTTGATGACGGATGGGTCTGTCAACGCGCAAATGGCGCTCGTCAAGCTGAACAAGGGCCTCGACGACGCCTCGGCCGGTATCGGTCCAGCGGCGGAAGCTCTTGAACGCCTCGGCCTCAGTGCCGAAGACCTGATCCCACTGTCGGCCATCGAGCGGATCACGGTCATCGGCGACGAGATCGGCAAGATGGACAACCGGGCCGCGCAGACCATCACGGCGATGGACCTTCTCGGCCGCGCGGGCTTCGCCCTGGTTCCAGCTATGGCCGCGGGTGGCGACGCCATCCGGGCGGCTGCTGACGAGTTCGCGTCTGCTGGCGTGATCTCGAACGAACTGGCCGCGGAATCCGAGGTGCTGCAAGACGAGCTTCTACTGCTCGAACAGTCGCTGTCTTCGCTGGCCAACGAGGGACTTGAACCCGTCATCCCGCTACTTGCAGACGTCGCCGCTGGCGTCCGCGAAGTCATAAACGAGGTCAAGGAAAAGGGCGCGATCGACGACTTCACGGAATCCATGGGGAGGCTTGGCCAAAGCATCTTCCAGGTGGACGCGGAGATCTCCATCTGGGACGAGCTTCTCTCTGCGACGATCTCCGACGTGTCGAGGCTCGTCGATACCGTCACGCTGATGAACGAGGCCGTTGGACTGTTCCCGAAGGCGATCTCCAGCGCCATCACGGGCTCCGACAGCTTCCGCGAGTCGCTAGCCAGGTTCGACGACACGTTGACCGCGCTGCTTGGCAAGCTGAATCTTCTGAGCGGCGAGACGCAGGCGGCCAACAAGAACCTGGATCGTGGTGTCCCTAGCGTCGTGGCACTGACCGACGCGATGAAGAACCTGGATAAGGTGGCGGCGGATACCGGCGAATCGCTGGGCAAGCTGCCGGACGATGCTGGGAAGGCAGGAGACGCCGTCGCCGAGTTCCTGGAAAGCCTCCCGGCCGGAGGCACGTCCGAGTTCAGTGTCGAGGTGCTGACCAACCCGCACGACGTCGAGGACATGACAGCGGCGCTTGGCGATATGGCGGCCGAAGTCGAGGTGGTAAAGGACTGGTTCGATGAGCTAGCGGGCGTCTCTGCAGTCGTAGCTGAAAACGTACTCGGCCCGATGGCCGACATTGGCGCCGGTTTCCAGACGATCTTCAGTAACGCGGTTCGCGAGACGCAGTCCGAGATCGAGCGCGTCGAAGGGCTCATGGTCAACGCCACTGACCAGGCCGAGAAGGAGCGGCTCGGGCTACGGCTGCAAGCGCTGGCCAAGCAAGAGAAGGCCGAAAAGGAAGCCGCCCTGGTGGCCTTCGGAGTTTCGCAGGCGGTGGCGACGTCACAGGCCGCCGTCTCTACCGCGCTCGCTGTTGTCAACGCGCTTGCTTCGCCTGTGCCGTTTCCGGTGGCGGTCGGGTTTTCGATTGCCGCGGGAATTGCGGGCGCCGTCCAAATCGCCGCCATCGCTTCTCAGCCGCCGCCGAAGCTCCACACAGGTGGACTGTTCGACAACGAGGTCCCCGTGATTGGCCAGCGCGGCGAGTCGATGAACAACCGACTCGGAACCAAGGTGCTCGGCGAGGACGGGCTACGTGCCGTCAACCGCGGCGAGGGGATCGGCGGCTCGTTGACGGTCATCAACAAGGTCAACAACCGCACCACCAACGTAGCCAGTCACGAGGCCATCCGCACACGTAGCGGCGAGTTGTACGACGAGACGGTCCGCGTTACGCAACCGAAGTCAGGCACGCGCGTGCCCACGTGGGGCAGGGGATAGCCAATGGGCACAGAGATCACCAAGACGCACTTCCAGGGCATTTTGCTGGGCGACGAGCGCGTCTCCAACGACACATTGAAAGCCAAGGGTGCGGGCGCCACCGACAGCGCTTACACGCAGGCAGGCGCGTACCCTGGCACCCCAGTGCCGGCCGTCGATACCTACATGGCCCTCGAGGCCAGCGGCGACCAGGCGCAAGACGGGCAGCTGGAAGTTGTGACTCTGCGGGCTGGGCATCCCGGGCAAGAAAAGGCGGGGTTCGGGTTCCGTGACTTGGCCGCCACCCCCCCGGATGCTGCCACGGAGATCAAGGGGGTCGAGTCATTCGACACCATCACCGGCTGGGACCCCATCGCATGGGCCGCAGCCGCCCCGAGTGAAAACAACTACCTGGACGTGATCCGCCTTCAAGGCGGGAAGCTCATGTTGACCGGCATCACCGACGCCGCCGACGTCCCGAAGATCTACGTCTACAACCCCAGCACATCCGTATGGGGGGCGGCCACCGATCCCGGCGCACCTGCTGACCCCGGACACATCCCGTCATGCCTGGTGCAACTCCCGAGCGGGAGGGTCCTGCTTATCATCCAGGCGTCCACGGAGCGACAACTCGACGTGTACAGGACGGACGACCAGGGGACGACCTGGGAGGTCCATTCGTCCAGCGTCCTCAATATCGATATGTGGGCCGCCGCGGACACGGTGAGTAACCGACGCCTATCTGCAGCCTACAGCAACGGGCAGATCCTGCTGATCGTCGGTGGGTACAAAGTAGGCGTCTACTACTCCATGGCGCAGTATGCATCCGACGACCTCGGCGGCTCATTCGATCAGGTCGATGAATCCTACTACCACTCCACAGGATCGGGGACACAGACCCTGTATCCTTGCTGTGAGGCCATCCCCTCGGGTGGGTTCGTGGCGGGGTCCTGGGAGGATGACGGGGCTGGTGCCTTCGACTATCGCATCCACAGGATCGGCACGGCCTTTCAGGCGCTCTCCGAGACTGCCACTGTGGACCTGGGGCTTACCGGGGTTATCGGTGGGTCAGAGGGATTCTCTCTGTGGAATGACGAGGACGGTGTTCTCTACGCCATGTGTTCCTGGGTAACGGGCCCTGGCAACAAGGTGATGAAGCTCCAGCGGTCCATGGACGGGGGCGCGACATGGGGCACCTACAAGTGGGATACATGGGGCCTTCCCAACGCAACGGAGTACCTGTATGGGTTCGACGTGGTGTCCACTGGCGGAAGGGCCGCGATGGTGTCCCGCGCCGAGGTCACGGCCCCGACAACGTACATGGACCATTCCGTGTTCGTCGTCTACCTGGGCGGATTCTCCAGCCACACTGCTCCGGTTTCGACCACGAAGGTCCATGCAGATGACCAGGGCTACACGGACACCCACCAGTTTGGGTGGGGTCCGGGGCCGTCCGCACTGGGGCTCACCTACATCCCCCTTACCATCCCTGACAACATGGGCTGGACCCTCGTTCAGACTGGCGGTACCACGGCCCTGACGGCATCGGCACAGTTGCAGGTAAGCGGCGGTGGGGCGACCCGCTACTACCAGCATCAGGAAACCGGGGACAAGCTCAAGGTCTACAAGGAGATCGCCCTGCGTGTGGCATCTGGGGGCAACCAGGCCGCGGACGACGTGAGCGTCCTGCTCTCCCTGTCCGACGGTGCGGTCTACGATCACACTGTGGTTCTGCGGTTCGACACCGCGGGGTTTGCCCTGTATGACCCCGCCGCTGGCGGGAACATCCTGACGCAGGCCCTCGACATGACGGCACTGCGGCACATCCGGGTGGCGCTGGAGTCATCGGGGGCCCACACCAACGCAGGACGTGTGCAGGTGTGGATGAACACCGACGCTCACATCAACGAATGGGAGTATGTGGGTGGTTCTACGACCGTGAACAGCGGCGGTGCGGCTGGACGCCGAGACCAGATGGAGTGGGGAGTTCGAGCCAACAGCAACGCGGTGATCTTCTGGGAAACCCCTGTCGGCTATGGCTTCGACATGGAAACGTGGAGCCCACGTTCAGGGGGCATCTACGCCGCAACGTGGGTCAACCCCGCTTACCTCCACCCTGCATCCTTCTCGACCTATCCCTACCTGATCAAGGCCGGCACCAAGATCAAGGCCATCAGCGGCCCCACGAAGATCGGCGACAGCTGGGACATCCAGCCGGGCTACACCTGCCCGATCTCGGCGATTGACTCGAACCTCCACCCGTCGCCGCGCGAGCCGTGGAGGTCCACGACCGACGCCGCCACCGTGGACATCGTGTGGGATACCGAGACGCTGTACACCAACGGCTATATGGACAACTCGACCATCGCCATGGCCCTCGTCGGCTGCAACTTCAAGACGGCCGTTCTCGAGGGCGGGAACGGCGCCGCGTGGGTGACCATCGGCAACATCAACACGGCCGAGGGGTACGCCTCGCTGAAGTTCGCGCGCAAGGGGCGGCGGCTCAAGCCGGACTCGGCACAGGCTACCAAGGGCACGCGCTACCTGTGGTTCGAGGACCACGTGGGCGACACGGTGGATCTCGGGGCCAGTGGAGGCGAGGGCGACAACCGCTACCACAAGATCGCGCACAACACCGAGGGGGCATGGCGCGGGCTCGGCGTGACCACCAAGACCCCGACGATCACCCTGGCGACCGACTACCTCGACGGGGCCGAGGTCGCCACCGGGACCATGGACATCTGGCGCCGCGACGTGCTGCTGATTGTCCACGGCTACGTCCAGGCATACGACCAGTTCCGGTTGCGCATCGCCGCCCAGGACACGGCAGACGGGTACTTCCAGATCGGGTCGCTGCTGTTCGGGTCGCTGGCCATCTTCGGCAAGAATCACAGCCTCGGCTACAGCACGCTCAGGAGCCCGTCAGTGGAGATCGTGGAGACCACCGGGCGTAAGCGGTCAAGTAGGCTCCTCGGGCCTCGCAGGCGCGAGTATGAGCTGTCCTGGACGGACACGATCGTGGACAACACCACCGTTGAACTCGACGACCCGAACCCGGACTATGTCGCCGGCCAGGTCGGCGGGCTCCCCATCGCCACGCCTTACGACACCATCCGCGTTGTTGAGGGAATCCTGGATCGCGTCGAGCATCGCAAGCCGATCGTGCTGTGCCGGTACATCCCGCAGAGCACGAGCGGCGGCGGGCTTACCCACCAGATCCTGGATCGTCGGCTGTGGATGCTGTGCAGGGCGCCCAATCCCCTGAACACCACGGCCATCCTTGGCACCGAGGGCGTTGACGAGGCCGAGCAGCTGGACACCGTGACTTTCATCGAGGAGGTGTAGTGTCCGTCGTCGCCCCACACTGCGCGCGCTTCACCTACGACGACCTTCTATCGGGGCGCCTGACTGCCCTGGTGGACTTGGAGTGGGCGGGCGTGACGCTGCACCTTGCCGAGCGCGACGAGATCGCCCCCATCGGTGAGGGTGGCGCCGACGTGGTCTACTTCGCTGGGCTGGAGTGGGGCGGGTCCATGGAGCGCATGCTCGACCTGTTCTCGGACCAGCCCGACAGCGCGGCGGTAGACGTCACGCTGCACACCTACCCGCGGCTGGTGGTGCCGGACCTCATCGCCGCTGGCTACCCGCTCGGTGGAGCTCGAGCTCGCTTCCGATGGTGGCTGCGCGGCACCGACCGTGTGATGACCGTCGTGGACGGGCGGCTCAGAGATCCTTCGTGGGACGTGTCGCCGTTGCCTGTCGTGGGCACCATCGAGGAGGCCCCGTTCAGGGACGAGGGCCAGTGGCCGCCGGCCAGCCACGTCGTCAACGCCACAACATGGCCAAGCCACGACGATGCGATAGCGGGCGAGCGCTACCCCACGATTCTGGGAGCGCCGGGGCACACGTTCGGGAGCTCTGAAATGGTTGCCACCCCGGCACTATACGTCGAGGTTGACGCAATAACACCGAGGCACCTGCTCCTAGTAGCCGGGCACCATGTTGACGCCGCGGGATCACAGATCGGGATCTGGAACAGGAGCGATCCTGTGAGCGCCGACTTTATCACAGTTGAGAATATTTGGGATGGGAACGGTGTACCCGTCGCAGTGGTTGACCTTCAGGGGTCGTCGGTGACGATAGCCGAGGGGGATAAATACTGGGCGGTGTGGCACTCCGCAGCCCCGTTCTCCCCGCGGTACGGACTCATCGATGGCGGCGAGGTCGTCAAGACCGCGTACCAGGCGCTCCGCTGGTGGCTCAGGCGCTCGACGGTCCGATGGGACGCCGGGCGGGTTGCTGCGCTTTCGTCGGTGCTGTCGGCCTACACGATCGACTGCTACGCCATGGCCACGCCAGACACGAGGATCACCCCGTACCACTGGATACAGGATCACCTGTTGCCCATCCTCCCTATCTCGGCGCAGTTCGGCCCGCAAGGGCTCTACTACGTTCAATGGGACTACTACGCGGACTCGACACACTCGGTGCTGGACGTGGTCGAGGGGCTCAACGCAGAGCGCGTGGGCGCCGTTGGGACGACAGACCTCGACGACGTGTGCGCTACGATCGTGGTGAGCTACCTACACGACGCGGACAAGGGCGAGCACAACGGGCGGATCGTGCTATCTGGCGACCCCGTGGTCCTGGACACCGACGCCGACGCCACGCCCGATCTGTACCTCCGGCGAACGTTCCAGCAGTACGCCACGACGCGATCGATCACCATCGAGACCGAGGTGGTAGAGGACGCGGCGACGGCTGGACGGATTGCCCAGTGGCACGCGCGGCGGTACGGTGCGCAGTCCTACAGGATGGCCTACACGATCCAGGCCCCGCTGATTGCCTCCCACTACCCGGGGGCGGTCGTCAGGGTCACGGACACGGACAGGGGTTTTTCTGAGCGCGTCGCGCTGGTAGAGTCGCTACTGTACGAGGCGCAAAACAGAATCGAGGCTGTGCTGGTGATGCCCGCGATGGACAGCGGACACCCGGCTTAGGAGACGACATGGCATCCACCGAAATCAGGGGCACCAAGACACAGGCGCTGACGGCCGCCTATCTGGCGACCGAGTTCGAGATTCGGGGGGCACGGTCCATCGAGGTATGGATCGACGACCCCACGATCGCGTTCACGGTCCGCTACAAGACAGGGTCCGGCGGCGACTACGTCGAGCGCCTGGTGGCCGCCAACGGGTCCAGGTACATCGAGGGGTCCGGCTCCCCTGGCCAGTCGATCCTGCTCAACGTCAAGTCGGCGTCTGGCACCCCGAACGCCCACATTCTGCCGATCTGGTAGGGGGTAGCCATGCCTGAGAAATACCAAGACGTGATGCGAAGGGCCGTCTACGACACCAACGACGACGGCGTGGTTGACGCCGCGGCAACAGCCGCCGCGGTCACCGGGGTATCGCCACTGACAGGGGTGACCACCCCGGTGGGCGCGGTCCTGTCCGTGTTCGCCGGCCAGCAGTACATCAACACATCGACGGGCACCGTCTACGTATCCACGCAGGCGGCCAGTAACGCCCACTGGGAAGTGATCACATGAGACGCTACCTACTCATCGCGCTTCTGCTCGCGATCCCGCTGGTCGCCTACGCAGCCGGCACGTCAACGGAGCTGGGCACCTTCGCCAACTCGACAGCCGCAGAGGCGTCCGTCACGGCCGAGGGCTGGACCCTCGCCGAGGGCATGTGCTACTTCGACACCACCGCCGATCTCCGGTACTGCTACGACGGCTCCGGTTGGGACGAGATCGACGCGAACAGCACCGCGGCCGGCCTCGCCCACACCCAAGGCACCGACCAGGGCCTCGACACGGGCGGCGTCAACCCGATCACAGCGGCCACGGCCAAGGGCCACGTGGACTCGACCGCCAACCCGCACGCAGTGGACATCGGCAACCTCGGCGCGGGCACGATGCTCGAACTGGACACGGCGATCTCGGACGGCGCTGTGACCCCGCAGTGGGCCAATACGCTGTACGTGGACGCCACCAACGGCGACGACGGAGCGCCCACCGCGTTCGGCTACGCTACCATCACAGCCGCCGTCGCTGCCGCCTCAGCCGGAGACGTGATCCACGTTGCCCCCGGCGCTTATACCGAGTCGTTCGTCATGGGCGACTTCCACATCGAGGGGCCCGGCGTCGATCTCACAGGATCGGGCTCACCCAACATCACCGAGGTGGACGGGTCGTCGATTCGGCTACGCTCCCTCGACGTTCCCGCTGGCCAAGTTGGCGTCATCCAGGCCACCGCATCGGCCGTATCCAAGTCGGAGATCGAGACCGTCACGACCGGCGCTGGCAGCGTCGCTTTCGTCAATACGGGCGCCAATGCGATCCACATCGCAGACGGCGACACGTGCTACGCGGGCGCTGGTTCCTACTGCTGGGGCGATGTCTCGTCGTCAATCGGCCACATCGATCTTGACTACGACAACTGCTATGGAAGCGGGGCCGCTGGATTCTGCATCGGCACCTCCGGCGCAGGCGAGGTCGTCGGGCGACTCGGTCACGCCATTGACGCAACGGGCACGCTCACCCTGGCCAGCGTCAACGGCACGGGCGGAGTTGAGTTGGTCATCGGCGAGGTCGAGACCACGACAGGGGTTGTCGCCACTGGCACGGCCACCGCCAAGATCATCACCAACGAGTTCGAGACGACCAACAAATCCAACCTCGCCGCGGGCACGAATTTCTATCTGTTCGCGCACGAGGTATCAGGCGCCGAGGTGGGGGCGGGCACGCTACACGAGGCCATCGGCGAGGAGTTGATCAACTACTCCGACATCACCGCCGGATACCTGGCCACGGCGGGCGGCGCGGGCTGGACCGGCACGGACCCGGCGACGCTGGGGGGCAACTATCCAGACTGCTACGCCACCAACACGGCCGAGTTGGTCGCCTGCATCAGCGGGGCCAGTGCTGGAGACGTACTCTATGCGGCTGCCGGCACCTACACCCTGACGAGCGTGACAGGCCCCCTGGCGCTGGTCAGCGGCGTGACACTGCGTGGCGCCGGCATCGGACAGACGATCATCACTCAAGACGGATCACTGGCCGACGACCTGATCCAGATGGGTGGCGCAGCCGTCGGGGCGTACGGCGTGGACAACTGCGCTGGTGCGGCCCTGGCGCAGTGGGCGGTATCCGCCTGCACCGATACCCACGGAGACGCGGGCAACATCACCACCGGCGATCTCATCTACTTCGTGGACCCCGGCGGAGAGAGGATGGTGTCGGTGGCCACGGCCGACGGCAACGGCGGAACGGGCGCGTTTTCGTGGGCCCACCCGCTGCCCCTGAGTCTGGCAAACACGACCACGGCCAACGTCTATGGCACCTACACCACGGACATCACCATCGAGCGGCTTACTGTGGACGCGGAAGCGGCAGCAACGGACATGGCGATCAACGTGTCGCTATCGCAGGGCCTCACGATCCGCGACGTGGAGATCCTTGGCCCGGGGTCGAGCAACACCGAGCCAGCGTTAAACGTCGAGATCTGCGTCGGAGGGACGATCTCTGGGCTCATCATCGACGGCTACGACTACCGGGCAACGTTCACCGTGACCGAGTTCGACATCGACATGGTGGGACGCGGCGGCGCAGGCAGCCCGGACAATCGGATCGTCATGTGGAACCGGTGCAACTACAACCACATCCGCGACAACTCCAGCGGCGGGACGGCGACGAATCTCCATCAGGTGGAGTTCAGCCACCGAAACCACATCTACATCATCAGCTCGGACAACGTAACCAACGCCGCGATCCACAACGGCAGCACCGAGAACGTCTACGAGTCCACGAGCCGCGGGGCCTACAACCTCAACGGCAGCACCGGCAACGTAGGAGAGTCCACATGAGAATCCTCATTCTGATCCTGTCGCTGGCCGTGGCTGGCATGGCCGTTGCCGACGACACATGGCAACTCGCCGAGTTGGACGACGGCAGCTACTTCGCCGAGGGCGACGCGATCCAGGTGTACCCCGCCGAGGCCGTGCTCGTGGAGGGCGTGATCCGCTACGACGAGCCTGTGAAGCTCGACGGAAAGCCCGCCGTCGTGCCCATCACACTGGAAGTCAAGGGCGTCGTCGTGCGCCTCGTGCCTGTGGCCACCGCGGATCTGCCCGAGGGCTATCGATTCGTGGTGCCCGTCCAGTACAAGGCGCGGGCTGCAGACGGCAAGCCCGAGCCCGTCAAGGCGGTCCGCGAGGTACAGAGCAAGCGCGACGATCCAGCCGTGCCAGAGGGTAGCGGCAAAAAGAAGGGCCGTGGACCAGTCACCGCCATCGCCACCGGAGCGGCCGTCACCCTCGCGGCCCTGGGCACGGGCGCGGCGGTGCTGCGTGGGCGCAAGGCGTGATCGACTTCGGCGTCCCGAACTTCACCTTCGACGAGTTGACGAAGTGCTCCCGCGGCGGCGCGATGGCCGCTCGAAACCGGGCGCTCGCCAAAGCCCCTGAGAAGCTCGCCAGCGGCCAGTGTCTCGCCCTGCTACTCCAGGTGCTACGGGACCACGTGGCGTCCCCTGTGGACGTCGTGTGCGCGCTGCGTTACGCCGAGCAGATCGACGGCTTGTGGTACGGCTACGACGTCGCGGTGCAAGGCGATGCCCAGGGGTCGAAGAGCTACTACCCGAAGTCGCAGCACACCAGGTTCGAGGCCGCCGACGTCCACTGTCACGGGCACGACCTCGACGACGTGTGGGCGTGGCTCGCCGATGAGTGCGGGCATCCCTTCGGCCAGGTCATCAACGAGAGGCGCGGGGGCGCCCACTGGCTCCACGTGAGCATCCCCGGGACCTCGCTGATAGACGGCCGCTGGATCGAGGGCGAGTGCCTGAGCTACGTCCACGGCCGCAAGCCCGCGTTTCGATACGAACGGGACATCGCCGACGTCCGCGCCCGCTGGACCTGACCAGCTCCCCCCGCAGCTTGGTCAGCTTGGTGCGTAGTTCGCGCAGCTCACTGAGGGCTGTGTGGTAATAGGCGACGGCATGGTCGAACGTTGCACGGCTTGTATTGTCCTCGTCAGAGAGACGCAGACCCTCGTCAATCTCCGCGTCCGTCAGGCGCCTATGCTCACCCATCGTCTCGTTCCTTTCGTGCCCACCAGATAATGATCCAATCGATGGGGTCCTGGCGCTCGCCCCAGTCCCAATCGATATGCCTAACAATGCCGCCCTCGCTCCACCCGTCGTCTTTGACTCCCATGATCTCCTCCTCTCCACCCCCAGCCTGCAGCCGGGGGCGACTAGTCCAGGCCCGCGGGGGCTTACCTGGTTGCTCAGAAGTCCGAGCACGCAAGGTACTGCGGTTCGGACGCCCAATCGACCCACTCGCTGGCCGATCTCTGCACAGGTCCGGCTCCGTCGTCCACGTCGAAGCGAAGGGCTGCCCCCGTCTCCACGGAACAGCCTATGTCGGGTGGTGGCGTGACCCCGCAGACCTCGAAGAAATCACGATGAAGGATCATGCGTGCATCGGATTCGTCTCTCGCTACGATCCAGTGATCTGCTCCACCGTCGTCCAGGACGTACAGACTCAGTCCACTACTCATAAGGTTCATTCTCTCACTCCACCCGCAGTCGCCACCCGGCCGGAAGGCCAGGTTGTGAGACCGGGAGGCGCATCCAGCCGGGGGCGAACTACGGATCAGTTGTTATTGGTGCCGGTCTCACGAGATCCAGTCTACCGCCCCCCGCCCCAACTGACAAGCAATCCTTACCAGTTGCCCGTCGCCGTCAGGCTGGCCGTTGCAGTCGTTGTGCCGTCACAGAGACGTACAGCGTTGTCCCATTCAGCACGCCCCGAGTCCCACGTCCTGGCGCGGTCTTTGCAGTCGTTGTCGTCGCAGTCCCCGTCGAGCCATCTGACACGCACGATCCGACATCCACCGCCACGCTCCGAGGGGGTGCGCCAGGACCGCCGTGATCCCGCGGGCTTGCGGGGGTAGTGACATGACTGGGAACCGGATCGGTTCTCAGTGGCGAGGGGGCCAGCAACCCTTGCGCGGATTGCAACGGTTCCCCCGTCGCGCCCAACCATCCGGGATTTCCGGACTGTTGATGATCGTGCTATGCTTCCCCTCGACAGGGCCACATCGGGACTGATCCCCCGGTGACGCTGGACCACCTCCCGGCAGGCCCTTGTCGCTAACCTCGGGGTGGTGGAGGTGGCATGATCACCCGCGCAGCCGAAATTCTCGACGTGGACGAATCGACCCTCGCGGAGTTCGACGTCCTCGACCCGTTCAACGATGACCAGCGGCTACAGGGGTGCCTGTGCCGTCAGTCGGATCACAGGTACGGGGCAATCGTCCTGTTCGCGGTGGCCGGCGTCGAGCTACCGCAACCCCAGCGCATCTACTGCACGCCGAAGCTGCGATACCCGTTCGGCAAGCAACAGGACGAGGACGAGCCGCGGCGCTACCACTGGCCAAAGTTCCTGACGGTGAAGGTGTACGAGAAGCTGGACGGCACAAACGTGTGCCAGTACGGCTACCAGGATGCGCGCGGGGCGTGGTTCACCACGTACAAGACACGCCTATCTCCAGTGCTGCAGCCGTCCAAGTTCGGCGACTTCCTGTCCATGTGGCGCGAGGTGATGCGCGACACCAAGGCCCCGTTGCTTCGTGCCAACATGGCGTCGCACTCCTACGAGATGTACGGCTACCGCAATCACCACATGATCCGGTATGACGAGCCCCTGACGGCAAGGCCGCTGTTCAGCGTCAAACAGTCTGACGCGAGCGTCGAGCCACCTCTTGACGTCCAGCCGGTAGCGGTATGTAACAGCGGTGCAGATCTGGTGGGCTTCTACGAGCGCATGCGAGACGAGGCGCAGAGCCAGAATCACAAGACCGAGGACGGCATCGACGGGACCGAGGGATTCATCTTCTACGTGCTCACCGAGGACAACCGTTGGGAGATGTTCAAGTGCAAGCCTGAGATGGTCGAGGCCATCCACTGGGCAACAGGGGCCCTGTCCGAGTCCGTCATCTTCCCGACGGCGTGGAACGCGCTGGAGTCCTGCGACGACCTTACCGTCGAGTACGTCGAGGAGCTGCTACTGGAGGAATTCACGCGGGAGCAGGTCGCCAAGAGCCACCGGCGCATCGAGGCTGTCGTGGCACAGGTGAAGGCGAAGATCGCTCTCCAGTCGCGCGTCAGGGCCGTCTACGGTACATCCGGACTGGACTTCGCGACAGACGGGAAGGGAGCCGTGATGCGGCACATGTCGGGATACTTCGACCGCGGACAGATGCAGTCGGTGTTCAGCGCGTTGCGTGAACTGGGGATCGCTTCGTGATACCGTAACAACGTGGTGACGCCCCGAAACCCCGGAGCGCCACCGGCCCGAACCTGACTGAGAGGATCGAACCATGCCCCGAGGATACACGAGAACCCTGTTCAACCGCCCCGCCCTCAACCGAAAGCCCAGCAACGAGGAGAGCGCCAAGAAGGTGCTCGGCATCTCCGTCGCCGTGATGAGCGACATGATGGGCGAGGACGAGGCGCCGTCCAAGACCCTGCTCGCCATCGCCGCCCTCGACGAGGTGGACGAGGCCGACCTGGAGATCGTCCAGGACTCCGTGCTGTTCGGCCGCGACGTGCAGCAGCTCATCATCGACAACATGGGCAACCCGCAGGCGTTCGCTCAGGCGCTCGTGTTCGCGGCCCTGGAGGCGGGGCTGGAGATCAAGGCGGACATCGAGGCGGCGACGGAGTGACCCGCTACATCTACACCAGCGAATGGTGGCTCGATCCCTACTGGCCGCTG
>CALEMW010000092.1 GCA_937910695.1 uncultured bacterium | reverse complement strand
TCGGCCATGGCCAGCGACGTGGGCGCCATGCTCGCGGGCGACAGCCCCCTGGGCCCGGTGTACGGCATCGCCGGGCCTCCCGCGCCGGACGTGATGGCCTTCAGCACCAACTACGGCCACGACCTGATCCGCTGGTTCGAGTACTACGGCCGCCACTTCCAGGTGCCGGTGATCGGACTCCACCCGCCGGCGTCCCTCGACGATGTGGGCGCCATCGAGGTCGATGCAGCGAGCCGACAGATCTTCCATCTCGTGGAAGAGCTCGAACGGACGACGGGACACGTCCTCGACTACGACCGGCTGGCGGAGACGGTGAAGCTGACCAACAGGTGTACGCGGCTTTGGCGCGAAATCCAGGATATGTGCCGCTCGACGCCGTCGCCGCTGACGTTCTTCGACATGCTGATCCACATCGCACCGTCGATCGTCATGCGAGGCACGCCCGAAGCGGTGGAGTACTACGAGCTGCTCAAGGCGGAAGTCGAGGAACGGGTGGCGTCGAACATCGCCGCGGTGCCGGGCGAACGCTTCCGCTTCTACTGGGAAGGTCCGCCTATCTGGCCGGCGTTGCGGCAGCTGGCCGACATGTTCCTGAACCAGCGCACGGCGGTGGTGGCCTCGACGTACTGCGACATCTCCGCCCTCGACGGGATCGACCCCAAGAACCCCATCGAGAGCATGGCGCGTGTGTACACCGGCATCTTCCACAACCGCTCCGACGCCGCCAAGGAGGACCACCTCGTGGGCCGCTTCGGCGACTTCGGCGTGGACGGCGTGGTCTACCACGAGGGCCGCACCGCGCCCTACCAGAGCAACGTGCGCTACGGTCTGGAAGTGAGGCTGCGGCGGCGCACGGGCCTGAGCGCGCTGGTGCTCGAGGCCGACACCCACGATCTGCGCCTCTTCTCGATCAACCAGATCATGCAGAAGCTGCGCGACTTCATCGAAATGCAGGAGCTGGCGTCGAGCGACGTCGGCTGAGCGGAACGGAGCGTGGACATGACCGAATCCAAGACGATGGTCGCGGGCGTCGACGTGGGCACCGAGTGCGTCAAGGCGGTGATCATCGATGAGACCGGCAAGCTGCTCGGCAACACGGTCGTGCCGCGCCGCGGCTACTTCCAGGATCGGGTCACCGAGGCCTTCGCCATCGTGCTCGACGACGCCCAGGTCACTGCCGACGACCTTGCCGGCGTGTGCGCCACTGGGTTCGCCGAAAACTGCGTGCCGATGGCCACCTCCTTCCGCGGCGAAACGGCCTGCCACGCCCTCGGCGCCTTCCATCACCACCCCCACCCGATGACCGTGGTGGACATCGGCGGCCGCGACCCCAAGGTCATCCACGTGGACGAACGCGGCCACCCGACGGGGATCCACACCCTGCGCCGCTGCGCCGCCGGCATCGGCACATTCCTGATCTACGCGGCGCGGCATCTGGACGTGAGCCCCACCCGCATGCAGGAGATGGCGGCCATGGCCGCCGCACCCGTCGATGTGGGCAGCTACTGCTCCATGTTTTCTGGGCAGGACATCCTCGAGAAGCTGCGCGACGGCGCCACACGTGAGGAAGTGGCCCTCGGCTGCATCCATTCCATCGCCGACAGGGTCGTGGAGATCGGACGCTTCCGCGGCACGATCCGCGTGACCGGAGGCGTGGCCGAGTACTTCCCGGGCGTGATGAAGGCCCTCTCCGAGAAGATAGGGCTGCCAGTGGAGGCCGTCCCCGAACCCATCCTGACCGGCGCCCTGGGCGCCGCCCTGTGGGGTCTGAAGGCCCACCAGGCGGATCACTGCCACCAAGGAGAAGCGTGATGAGCGAGCGTACGGTCGGACGTTGGGTGATGACGGCGCAGGGTGAACCCTGCGTGGAGCAGACAGAAGCGTTTGCCTCCCCCCCTGCCGGCGAAGCCGTGGTCGAGGTGGCGGGTTGCGGCGTCTGTCATACGGACATCTCGTTCCTGCATATGGGCGTGCCGACGCGGGCGCCGCTGCCCCTGGCGCTGGGACACGAGATCAGCGGGACCGTGATGACGGTGGGCGACGGCGTCGATGCCTCGCTGGTGGGGCGGCCCGTGCTCGTGCCCGCGGTGATGCCCTGCGGCGAGTGCGCCCTGTGCCGGGCCGGCGAACGGCGGATCTGCCGCGCCCAAGTGATGCCCGGAAACGACCGACACGGCGGATTCGCGAGTCATGTGACGGTACCGGCGCGCTTCCTGTGCCCTGTACCCGAAACAGTGTTGGACTCCCACGAGCTGTGGGAGCTGTCGGTGGTTGCCGATGCGGTGACCACGCCGTTCCAGGCTGTGCGAAGTTCGGAGCTGGCGGCCGGCGGGTTGGCCGTGTTCATCGGCACAGGCGGCATCGGAATCCATGGCGTTCAGATCGCGGCGGCGGTGGGCGCCAAGGTCATCGCCCTGGATGTGGACCCAGAAAAGCTGTCGGTGGCGGCCGCCCATGGCGCCGCTGTGGTGATCGACGTGAACGGGCTGTCGATCAAGGATATCAAGGCCCAGGTCAAGGACGCGGCCAAGAAGCTTGGGGCTCCCGGCACGTGCTGGCGCATCTTCGAGATGTCGGGCACCAAGGCCGGCCAGGAAACGGCGTTCGCCTTGATCGGCCAGGGAGCGCATCTGTCCATCGTCGGCTTCACGATGGCTAAGCTCGAGGTGAGGTTGAGCAACCTGATGGCGTTCGATGCAACCGTGCGCGGGAACTGGGGGTGTGATCCGGAACTGTATCCTGAGGTTCTGGAGTGGATCGGCGCTGGCCGGCTGAAGGTCTCGCCGTTCGTGGAGAAACATGCCCTAGCCGAGATGAACGGAGTGCTGGACGCGGCCCATGCGGGGACCTTGAAAAAGCGCGCGGTCCTTGTACCTTAGCGATTCCGTTCGTCCATGCTCACCTGTTCCGAAGACGCGGAGAAACCATGGCCTTGAAAGTCGAAGTCTCCGTCGGCGAACTGCTCGACAAGATCACCATCCTGGAGATCAAGTCGGAGCGCATCACCGACCCGGCCAAGCTGGCCAACGTGAACAAGGAACTGGACGTCCTGCGGCGGACATGGGCCGGCTCCCCCTTGAGCAACCACGCCGTCGCCGATCAGATCGAACGGCTCAAGAGCGTGAACCAGGCCCTCTGGGACATCGAGGACGGCATCCGGCGCAAGGAAGCAGCCCAGCAGTTCGACGACGAATTCATCGGCCTGGCGCGATCGGTCTATCATCAGAACGACATACGCGCCGCGGTGAAGAAAGAGATCAACGCCTTGCTCGGCAGCGAGCTGGTGGAAGAGAAGTTCTACGTGGATTACACCCGGCCTGAAGCATGATTTCTCGTCAGTGCACCGGTCTCATCTCCCCGCCTGGTGCAGGCTCTTAGGCATTCCATCCGAACGGATGTACGTTGTCGGTCCATGTGCCGCACCTCTCTCCGTTCGAGGAACCTCCCCATGCCCAGGATTCAATCCGTCGCCACCGCCGTCCCTACGACCCGCATCGACCAGACCCTAGCCGCTGATTTTGCTCGGGAGAAGTTCGCCGGACGCATTCCCGACCTCGAACGCCTGATGTCCCTGTTCACCAACGCCGGCATCCTGACCCGCTACTTCGCAGCCCCTCAGGAGTGGTTCTTCACCGATCACGATCTGGCCGAGAAAAGCGCCATGTACGTGCGCGAGGCGACAAGCCTTTCAGCCGAGGCGGCAGGCAAGGCTCTTACAAGGGCTGGATTAACCCCCCGGGACATCGACTCCATCATCTACGTGAACACGACCGGACTTGCCACACCATCGATCGACGCGCGGTTGGTCAATGTCATGGGCCTACGTCCCGATGTGCGCCGCACACCCTTGTGGGGCCTCGGCTGCGCGGGCGGAGCGGCCGGACTCGCCCATGCCCATCACCATGCCTTAGGCCACCCCGAGGCGCGGATTCTTGTGATCGCCACTGAGTTATGTGGGCTGACATTCCTGTCCGAGGACACTTCCAAGGCGAACCTTGTCGCAACGGCCCTGTTCGCAGACGGTGCAGCGGCCGCAATCGTCGGCGGTGACAGGACCAGCGGAACCGGACTCGAGATCCTCGGAACACGCAGCCGTTTCTATCCCGATTCCCTGGATGTGATGGGTTGGACCGTGCTGCAGGAGGGTCTGCAGGTCGTCTTCGCCCAACGCATTCCGCAGATCGTGGAAGAGACATCCGCCACAGACATCGGCTCCTTCTTGGCCGACTTCGATCTGACGACCGCCGACATCGACGCCTTCCTGCTGCATCCCGGCGGCACCAAGGTCCTCGAGGCATACGAAAAGGCGCTGAGCCTTGAGGCTGACCAGTTGAAGCTGCCCCGCGAGATCCTGCGCGATTACGGCAACATGTCTTCGGCGACGGTGTTGTTCGTCTTGGAGAAATATCTTGAGGAACAGGGATTCGCCATGGGCGGGCACGGACTGATCTCGGCGTTGGGCCCTGGATTCTGTTCCGAGTCCCTCTTGCTTGCACTCTAGAGGATATCGGCGGGATGCGGGCTCAGAACTCGGCGATCGGACGCCGGTCCAGAACAGCCACAGCACCGAAGGTGACCAGGCTGACCAGCCACAAGAAGTACACGGGGTGCGGCACGATTTTCCAGTTCTCCGGCCCTACCAGCCAGACCACCAGGGCCGCGTTGGTCAGACCCATGGTCCATACCGCCGACCCTCGCCGACACGCACGCGGCCACAGCATCGTCATCAGCACAATCAGCGTATACGACGTCGTCAGCGTCAGGGCCACCATCAGCATCTTCAGAATTCCGGTCACTGTCAGCGCCAGCAGAAACGTCACGCCACTGAGCACCAGCACCGTCAGACGGCACACCAACTGATCCCTCGCCTCGGTCAGGTTCGGCTTCCAGAAGCGCTTCACCAGATCATTCGATACCAATGTCGCGCTGCCCAGCAACAGCCCCGAAGCCGTGCTCACGTCGGCAGCCCAAAGCCCTGCCAGAATCACTCCGGCCGCCAACGGATGCAGCCCCAGCACGACCCGCGGCAACGCCTCCGCCGGCACGATCCCCGGATACAGAACGGCGGCGGACATGCCCAGCAACGCGCTGATGAACCCCACCGGTGCGATGATCGCCGCACCCAGCAGGTAGCCGCGCCCGGCGGTGCGTTCATCCTTGGCCGCGAACCCGACCTGAATGACCGATTGGGTGGAATGGGTGGTGGTGATCATCACGATGAACCAGGCGACGATCAACCCCATGCCCACGCCGTCGAGGTCGAACCCGGGATGGCCCGCAGGCAGACGTGCGACCAACTCCCCCACGCCGCCGAGTTGGCGGACGGCCAGCACCGCGCCGAGGCACACTCCGACGTAGATCACCAGCACATTGACGACATTGGTCAAGCCCGCCGCCCAGAAACCACCGATCAACGTGATGCCCACGAACACGACGGCGGTGACCGCCATACCCGTTCGAAAATCGAAGACTTCGGGAAGGAGCGAAGAGAGGATGGCGCCGCCGGCAACGTACTGAAGCGAGGTGATGACGATCTGAATGACGAGCTGTCCGAATACACCGAGGACCCGGCCGCCCACACCGTAATGGCGCTCGAACAGTTCGGGCAGGGTGGTGATTTCCCAGCGCCGATAGCGCCGGGCTGCGAACAGGCCCATGATCGCGGCTCCTGCCGCCCAGGCCGCGTTGTACCAGCCTGCCGATATGCCGACGGTGTAGGCCCGCTCCGCGACGCCGATGGTCGATGCGCCGCCCACGGCCAGACCCGCCAGCAACGAGGCCACAACCACCGTGGGCAGGCCGCGGCCCGCCAACAGGTAACCCACCATGCCGCCGCCGCCGCGATTCGTCAGACGACGCGCCCACCAGGTGACCCCGAACAGAGCAATCAGGTAGACGATGATCACGATGAGCGGAATGCGATGAGCCATGGCCTACGAAACCTTGATCCGCACGTCGACGGCGCAGGGTGCCACGCCGACCGGATAAGCGAACACGGGGTTCAGGTCCATCTCGACGATTTCCGGCATATCGGCCGCCAGACGCGAAACACGCAACAGCAGGTCTTCCAGAGCGTCCATGTCGACGCCCTCCTCCCCGCGTAGACCTTCGAGCACTGCTCGACCCCGGATCAGGCCCATGAGCTCGCGAGCCTCGGGACGGCTCAGGGGTGCGACCGCGGCCGCCACATCCTTCATCACCTCGACGAACACGCCGCCGAGGCCGAACAGCACCAGGCTGCCCAGACCGGGCGAAGCCGTGGCGCCGACGATCAGCTCGCGGCCCTTGGGCTTCTGCTCCATGAGCAGGAACCCGACACCGTCGCCGGGGAACGCGGCGCGCATAGCCGCGAAAGCAGAGTTCAACTGCTCCGTGTCGGCGATCCCGAGCACGACGCCGCCGGCGTCGGACTTGTGGATCACGTCGGCCGCATCGACCTTCAGAACGCAGGGGAATCCAGTCTGCGCCACGGCGGCGGCAAGATCGCCCTCGCCGGCAACCGCCGCGGTCTTCGGCACCGGTACGCCATAGGCAGCCAGCAGGGCGAAGGCGTCGGCCTGGGGCAGGTAGGAACCTGAGCCGCGGTAACGGGCCAGGATCTTCGCGGCTGCATCACGATCGACATCGAGAGCAGGCGCTTCCTCGCGGGGACGCTCCCGCAGCCGCGCATCGCGGTTCATGGCCGCCAGTGCCCGGGCTCCATCTTCGGCGAACTCGAAGACCGGCAGGTCCGCCGCCCGCAGCTTGTCGATCAGCCCGTAGTTCTCGCTGAACGTCTCGACGACCACCACGACCGGCTTGTGCGAGCCTTCGGTGGCCTCCTTGATGCGCATGGCGATGGCGTTGGTATCGGTGAACGGCGCGGTGACGAAGAACACCATGACCATGTCGGTGTCGGCCTCGGCCAGCAGCGTGCTGACCGCGGCGTGGTAGTGGTTGTGGTCGGCGGTGGCCACCACGTCGACCGGGTTGCCGAGGCTCGCCTCGGCGAACAGGGCGTCTTTCAACTTCGCGGTGCCGGCGGCGGACCAGCGCGCCAGCTCGAGCCCCTGGCTCACCGACTCGTCCACGGCCTGGATGCCCGGCCCGCCCGTGTTGGTGATGATGCCGATGCGGTTGCCCGGCGGCGGGTCCTGGGTCGACATGGCGATGGCGGCCTTGATCATCTGGTGGGTGTCGGTGAACTGCACGACGCCGGCCTTGCGGTACATGGCTTCGGCCATGGTCGCCTGATCGACCAGCGCTCCGGTGTGGGACGACACTGCCTGGGAGCCTTCGCTGGTGCGCCCGGCCTTGATGGCGAGGATCGGCTTGTGTGGCGTGATGGCCGCCGCAGCTTCCAGGAACGCCCGCGGATCCTTGAAGCTCTCGGTCTGCATCATGATCACCCGCGTGCCTTCGTCTTGTCCGTAGTAGGCCAGGATCTCGGGCATCGTCAGGTCGCACTCGTTCCCATAACTGCAATACATCCTATGGCCTAAGCCGACATTGTGAAGGTGGAGCTTGAGCATCTCGCCCATGCCGCCGCCCTGGGCCACGATCGACACGTTGCCGGGCTTCTGGGGCACGAAGGTGAAGTTGGCGTATACCGACACCTCGGGATCGGCGTTCTGGATGCCCTGGCTGTTGGGCCCGAAGAGGCGGATGCCGTTGCGGTGGGCGGCGGCGACCATCTCGCGCTCGAGGGCCTCCCCTTCCGGGCCCACTTCCTTGAAGCCCGCCGAGTGGACGATGGCGAATTTCACGCCCTTCTTCCCGCACTCGTCGAGCACCTTCGGGACGAACACGTTGCGGATGGAGATGTTCACGAGATCCACATCGCAGGGAACGTCGAGGATCGACTCGTACGCCTGCATGCTGCGGATCACCCCGCCCTTGGGATTGACCGGGAAGACCGGGCCCTTGAACCCGTACTGCACCAGATTGCGTACGACGATGTGGCCGATGGAATACGGGTTGGCCGAGGCGCCGATCACGGCGACGGCGCGGGGTCGGAAGAGTCCGTCGAGCATCCTGATCCCTTTCAGTTCGAAGCGAGCGAACGCGCCGTGAGAGCGGCACCGAGAGCCCCGGTGAATTGGGGCGCCTCGGGCACGATCACTTCGCGGCCGATCCTGGCTTTGATGATCTCTACGATGGTCGGGTTATGGGCGACGACGCCGCCGGTGGCCGCGACCAGGCCGTCGAGCGGGTCCATTTCCACGATGCGCTCGACCACCGATTCGAAGGCCCCACGCACGATGCCCTCGACGGGCTCGCCGTTGCGCAGGTGTGAGAGGATCTCGGTCTTGGAGAACACGGTGCAGAAACTACCGAGCTTCACGGTCCGATCGGCGGCCCCCGCCAATGCATCGAGCTCCCCGACCTGCAGACCGAGACGCAGGGCTACCTCCTCGATGAAGGCACCGGTGCCGGCGGCGCACTTGCGGTTCATCTTGAACTCGAGGCGCCGGCCGTCGTCGCCGAGGTGGATGACCTTGTTGTCCTGTCCACCGATGTCGATGACCGTGACGGCACGGCCCACCAGGTGGAAGCAACCCAGACCATGGCAGTGGATCTCGGTGCGGGTCTCCCCGGCGAAGTCTACGTTCTCGCGTCCGTAGCCGGTGGACACCGTAAATGCGGGTTGGTCGACGAGACCGGCGTCTTGCATCGCCAGTTTCAGGCAGTTGCTGGCCGTGGCGGCGTAGTCCACGCCGGACGGGCGGACGACGCGGGCCAGCGCGTTTCCATCGCCGTCGACAAGCACGACCTTCGTGGCCGAGGCTCCGATGTCGACGCCGCAGAAAAAGGCGCTCATGCGCCCTCCCGCAGCTGCTCACCCAGCGCTTCGAACTGGGTGCGGGCCTGCTCCTCGGAGTAGAGCCGCAGGTCGTTGAGATCGCCGTTGATGGTCACGTACGGCACGCCCGTCTCGCGGTTGAGACGCTGGGGCATGCCGTAGCGGCAGTTGGAGTTGTTGGGGCAGGTCTTCGCATCGTGGTAGATCATGCCGTCGATGCCGTAGGTCTTGAACATGGTCTTCAGATACTGCTCCTTGAAGTCCTCGCTGCGCACGATGAACAGCTCGGTATAAGAGCGGGCCATGCCCTCGAAGGGATCGTCGCAGCCCAGAGGCTCGAAGATCCAGCTGTTGCAATAGGTCGAGGCCGTCACACAGGCGCCCTCGGACGCGAACATCTCGGCGTGGTCGCGCAGCTTGCCCCACACCGGCATGCCTTCCCAGTAGTAGCGGTGCCGCTCACCGTCGACGGCGGCGACGCCGTCGGCGATGCGCTGCTCGAGTTCGGCGATGAGCACCGCGTAGTACTGTTCGGCCTCGGGAGTCCCGCGCAGGACCACCGCGGGGCCCATGTGGATGGTGCTGTCGAAGAACGTGATGGGGCTGGGCACATGGGCGGCCAGGTGCAGCACTTTCTTCCACAACAGGGTGCAGCGGTACGACGAGGCCACGACCTCCTTGAGACGGTCCAGGTCGAAGGTTCGGCCGGACACTTCTTCGAGGGTCGGGATGAGGGCCTTATGCTGGGCGATGAGGCCGTCGAGGTGGTCGCGGGTGATGTCGCCCAAGCCGCGCTGGGTATCGATTCCGATCAGCGGCACGTTCCACTCGCGCTGGTAGAAGGCGAACCAGTCCTGCACGTCGCGGCACTGGTTGGTGTTGTAGACCAGCACGTCGGCCTTGGGGATGCCGGCCATGCCGAAAGCCTGGATCAACGGCGTCTGCTGCTTGATATAGGAGCCCACATCGCTGGTCAGGTAGCTGCAGATGTCCGGCGAGTAGCCCCGGGCGTTGGCCGCCGGGATCAGCTCCTGGGCCAGGCGCGAAGAACCGAGCACTGCGCCGTGATTTTCGGGAAAGTAGACGAGAAAACCGAAGGACCGCAGCAGTTCGGCGGGGCCGACGCTCGTGCACCAGGCGATCTTGCGGTCGCCGGTGCGGGCTGCTTGGTCGATCTCCTGGAAGTAGGCTCCCATGAGTTTCCGCATCAGGCCCGTGGCTTCGATTTTCTTGATGGCGCTGGCCGGCTTGTCTCCCATGACCTCTCCTTGCTGAGCTCCGCAGACCCTACCATTATCCTGGGCTTCTGATCACCGGCAATCATGCGGAACTCCGGCTCGTCCAGGATCGGAGACCTCAAGTCGATTGGGGTTGAAATCCCACCCCTTCGGTGCGAGAATCCCTTTTCATCCTGATCGACCAATCGACCGCACTGTGGGTGATATTCTATCATTACCATTTTTTCGGTCGGTCGTTCGACTTTTTTCTGCATCTGGGGAGGTCTTCCATGATCGTCGGCGTCATCGGCTCCGGTTCCATCGGTCCCGATCTGGCCTACGGCTTCGTCTCCGCCCTCGCCGGCACGCCGGGAGCTCGGGTCTACCTCCACGACATCAAGCAGGAAGCCCTCGACGCCGGTGTCGCCCGCATCAGGGGCTACGTGGGCAAGGGCGTGGCGCGCGGCAAGCTCAGCCCCAAGGCGGCGGCGGCCATCGAAGCGGCCCTGACGCCGACCCTCGAACTGGCCGACCTCGCCGACTGCGAGTACGTGCTCGAAGCCGCCACCGAGGACCTTGCCATCAAGAAGATCATCCTGAAGAACCTCGAGGCCGTCGTGGACGACGACTGCCTGATCGGCTTCGCCACCAGCGGCCTGCCGCGCGCCCAGATCGCCGCGGAGACCCGCCGGCCCCAGCGCTGCTTCGTGAACCACCCCTTCTTCCCCGCCTGGCGGGCCATGCCCATCGAGGTCGTGCTCTCCGAGGACGCAGGCTACAGCGACCGCATGCTCGCCACGCTGAAGCGCCTGGGCAAGGTCCCGGTGATCACCGCCGACGTGCCCTGCTTCGCCGCCGACGACATCTTCTGTACCTACTGCGCCGAAGCGGCGCGGATCTTCACAGAAGGACTGGCCACGCCCGAGCAGGTCGACCGCATCGTCAACGACGCCATCGGCGGCGGCGGTCCCTTCAACGTCATGGATCTCACCCGTGGCAACCTGCTGAACGTGAAATGCCTGAAGCTGATGGAAGAGGCCGACACCGGCTCGCCCTGGTTCGCACCGCCCGCAGTGTTCTCGACCCAGGCCAACACGCCGTGGCTGGATCACCGCAACCCCGGCGTGTCGGCGTACGACGAGGACCTTGGCAAGACCGTGCTCGACCGCATCCTGGCCGTGCTGCTGGGCCGCACCTATTTCGTGGTCGACCACGAGGTGTGCGATCCCGCCGACCTGAACTGGCTGACACGCAACGCCCTGGGTTTCTCTTCGGGTCTGCTGGACCTGGCCGAATCGTTGGGCGCCGAGCGCGTGCGCGACATCTGCACGACCTATGCGGCCGCCAATCCAGGTTTCGAAGTGCCGGCGAGCATCGCCGCGGGCCGTTTGGTCGACTTCCGCCGCAACGTGAAGGTGGAACGCGACGGCGAGCTGGCCGTGGTGACGATCCACCGCCCCGAAGTGCTCAACGCCCTGAACGAAGTCACGATGAACGAGCTGGCCGATACCTTCGCCGAACTCGGCCATGACGACGGCGTGCGCGGCGTGGTCGTCACGAGCTACGGCGGCTCACTGGCCGGGGCCGACATCAACGAACTGGCCGCCCTGAAAACCCCCGCTGCAGCGGCCGACAAGTGCCGTCACGGCCACCGGATCCTGCGTGCGGTGGAGACCTTCGCCAAACCCGTAGTGGCCGCCGTCGACGGGCCCGTGCTGGGGGGTGGCGCCGAGCTTTCGATGGCCTGCCATGCCCGCGTGGTCGGAAGGGGCCTGATGCTGGGCCAGCCCGAAGTCAATCTCGGCATTATCCCCGGCTACGGCGGCACTCAACGACTGCCGCGGTTGATGGGCGTGGAACGCGCGTCCGAATTGCTGCGGACGGCCAAGACGGTCAACGCCGTCGACGCCTGCGCCTGGGGCTGGGCGACCGGAGAGCCCGCCGACGACCCGGTGGCGGCAGCCAAGGATCTGCTGCGCCGTCATCTCGCCGACGGCGGCTTGATCGTGCCGATCGATCCCTCGCCCCTGGCCGTGCCTGATGTTCTGCCCGCCACCGACATCGGCCATCGCTCCTTGGCCATCGACCGCATTCTGACCGACGTGGTGTTTGCAGGGCTGCGGCAGGATCTCGAGGCCGGCCTCGAGAGCGAGGCCGTCGCCTTCGCCCGCTGCAAACGGACGGTCGACTACGACATTGGCATGAGCAACTTCATCCAGAACGGACCCCGGGTGCCCGCGGTCTTCATGCACGAGTAGACGGGAGATGAGCATGACCAAGGACCGACCCATCGTCATCCTCGACGGCGCCCGTCGCACGCCACGGGCCGATATCCTGATCGACAACCGTGAGCCGGGGCTCTTCGGACGGTTCTCGACGACCGCCCTCGGCGGACTGGCCATCGCCGCCACGTTGGAGAATACTCCCCTGGATCGGGGCCTCATCGGCCACGTGGTGATGGGCATGGCGTCCCATAGCCACCGCGACAGCATCTACGCGGCGCAGGGCATGGCCTGGCGCGGCGGCCTCGCCGACGACGTGCCGGCGCTGACGGTGGCGCGCATCTGCGGTAGCGGCGTGGAGTCGTTGGCCGTCGGCGTGGAGCACATGCTGGCCGGCGTGCGCCACGACCGCGCGCGGCCGTTCCTGGTGGTCGGCGGCGCCGAGAGCATGCAGTACCCCTTCAGCGCCTACGGCATGCGCGGCGCCAAGGTGGGCGAAGGCGTGCAGAAGTACGGCCCTTTGGACCCTAAGGGCTTGCCCCGAGGCGCCATGTTGCAGGATTCGCTGCTGCTCGGCCTCTACGACCCCGGCGCCTCGATGGCCATGGCCAACACCGCCGAAGAACTGGGCCGACGCTACGGCATCACCCGCGAACAGGCCGACGTCTTCGGCCACCGCTCCCACATGAACGCCAAAGCGGCCCGCGACGCGGGCTGGTTCGATGAAGAGATTGAACCGGTCACTCTGCCCGGATCCGGGGGCGCCCCCGACGCCGTCGTGCATCACGACACCCACGTCATGGACGGCATCAGTCTGGCCAAGATGGCTCGGCTGCGACCTGCCTTCGAGGCGGGCGGCATCATCACCGCCGGCAATGCCAGCGCGGTGGTCGACGGCGCCGCGGCCATGGTCCTGGGCTTCGAAGCCGACGCCGCCGCCCACGGCGCCAAGCCCCTGGCACGTGTCGTGGGCCTGGGCACCGCAGCCTGCGATCCGCAGATCATGGGCTGGGGACCCGTGCCCGCCACGCGCATCGCTCTGGAACAGGCGGGGCTGAAGGGCGGCGACATCCACCACGTGGAGCTCAACGAGGCGTTCGCGCCCCAGGCCCTGGCCTGCATCCGCGACTTTGAGGACATGGGCATCGACCCGGACAAGGTCAACCCCATGGGCAACGCCATCGCCATGGGCCACCCCCTGGGAGCCACCGGCGCGATTCTGACTTTGACCTGCGCCTACGCGCTGCGCCGCAAAGGCGAACGATACGGTCTGGTGACCATGTGCATCGGCGGCGGACAAGGAAACGCCCTGGTCATCGAATCCTTAGCTTGATCATCAGTCTGGACGCAGCAGCGTCCAGGCCTGCTACTCTGAAAGGTTGTCGACTCATGCCTCACATCTACAGCTGCCCCCATTGCCACGCAGTGCTGAACCCCAACATCCGCGTGGTCCTCGTGGCGGAGTTCGGCGGCCAGCGGGGGCTGGTGCTCATGAGTTCGAAGCTCGGCGACTATGAATTGATCTGCGACAAGGGATTCTGCAGCCAGGTCAAACCCGGCGACACCGTCGACTTCCATTGCCCGGTCTGCAACGAGTCGCTGACCAGCAAGACCATGGACCATTTCACGGAACTGGAGATGGTCGATCCCCGCAAGACGCACCAACACCCCGCCACCATCCGCTTCAGCCGTATCTGCAACGAACGGGCGACGTTCGTTTACGATGGAGACTCGGTCAACGAGTTCGGGGAAGCCGCCCGCCTGTATCACGACAAGATGATGATCGAGGGGGATTGGGGCTGGTAGGACTCCTCTGTCTCATTCCGATTGACACGACCCTGTCCCTTCGCTACAATACATTTCGAACGTTCGTTCGATTTATGTAACCTGTTGGTATTGAACAGTGTTCAGGCCAACGTAGCGACAGGATGAGACGTTGAAGAGATCCCAAATCGTGGACTGGGCCACCGCCATCTACGAGGACCTGGACTTTTCCACGGTCCACGCCTGGCTGGACGAAGCCCCCGGGCGCAAGGCTGCGGCCTACCTCCCGGTCTACGCTCCCCGCGAGATCATCCACGCCTGCGGGATGCTGCCGGTCGGCATCCACGGCACCGGCGGCATCGAAATCATCCGCGGCGACGCCTTCTACCAGAGCTACATCTGCCATCTCCCCCGCTCGGTCGTCGAGCTGGCGCAGTCCGGCCGGTTGGACATGCTCTCGGCGGTGCTCTTCCCCTCGACGTGCGACGTCATCCGCAACCTCTCGGGCATGTGGCAGGTGATGTACCCCGACATGTATGTGCGCTACCTCGACCTGCCTCAGGTGGCCGACCCGAAGCTGGGCGCCGAGTTCTGGAAGCGAGAGCTGAACGTCGTGCGGCGGGACCTGGGCGAGGTGTCGGGGATCGAGGCGACCGAAGACCGTCTGCGCGCATCGGTGGCCCTCTACAACGAGGTCCGCAGCGTGATCCGCGAACTCTACACGGCGCGGCGCGAGACACCTTGGCGCGTACCGAGCGAGGAACTGTACCTGCTGCTGCGGGCGGGCGAGGTCGTCGCCCCCGAGTTCTTCATGGAGCAGGCAAGGGCCTACCTTGGGGTGATCGAGCAGTGCGACGACCGCATCAAAGACCGCACACGCGTGCTGATCGCGGGTGCCTTCTGCGAGCAGCCGCCTCTGGGCCTGATCAAGACCATCGAACGAGCCGGCTGCTACATCGTCGATGACGACTTCCTCGCGGGCAACCGCTTCATGATCGGCGACGTGCCCGACGCCGAGGATCCGGCCGCGGCCATGGCCGAGACCTTCGTCACCGGCGCGATCAAGACCTCGGTCCTCTACGAGCCCGATCCGGCCGGCAAGCGCAACCTGATGAAGACGCGGGCCGCCGCCGCCGGCGCCGACGGCGTGATCTTCGCCGCACCGAGCTTCTGCGATCCCGCCCTGCTCGACCGCCCCATGCTGCGGGAAGGCGCCGAGGCTGCCGGCATTCCCTGCATCGCTTTCAAGTACGCCGAGAATTCAGGGCAATTCCAGCAGTTCCGTGAGCAAGCGGGCACCTTCGCCGATTCCATCAAACTCTGGGGAGACGCGTGATGAGCGACCAGAACCGAGCCGCCCAGAAGGACAACTCGATGGTGATCCAGAAGGAGATGATCGCCGCTCATTACGAGCGACTCGAACGGGCTCCGGAGACCAAGGAACCCGTGGTCTACACCTTCGTGCCCGGCAACCTGACCGAGCTGATCCGTTCGTTCGGCTGCCTGCCCGTGTTGCCCGAGATCAACGCCCTGCAGTCGGGCATGCGCGGCAAGAGCCGCGACTACATCGCCGAGGCCGAAAAGCACGGCCACAGCGAAGACGTGTGCACCTACGTGAAGTGCGACATCGGCATGGTCTTGGCCGGCAACATCGGTCCGACCGGCACCAAGCTGCCCAAGCCCGATTTGCTGCTGCTCTCCTACACAGGCTGCTACACGTTCATGAAGTGGTTCGAGCTGCTCCGCGAGCAGTACGACTGTCCCTGCGTGTTCCTGCACGTGCCCTACCAGGGCGACGGCGTGATCGAACCCGAACACCGCGAATACATGATCAAGCAGCTCCGCGACGAAGTCATTCCTGCGTTGGAGAAGGTCTCCGGTCGCAAATACGATGAAGAAGCCTTGCGCGAACGGCTTCAGCTGAGCGCCGAGGCCGAGGACGACCTGGTCTGGGTTCTGCAGTCGGCGAAGAACAAACCCTCGCCTATCGACGCCTACTTCGGCGCCGTGTACTACGTGGGCCCCATCTTCAGCTCGTTCCGCGGCACCGAGGAAGGTGTGGCCTACTACAAGGCCCTGCGCAGAGAAGTGCAGGAACGGCTCGACGCCGGTCTGGGGCCCGTAGCGCCCGGAGGGCCCGTGACCGATGAGAAGTACAGGCTGGTGGTCGAGGGGCCGCCCAACTGGACCCATTTCCGCGAGTTCTGGCAGATGTTCGCCGATGAGGGCGCGGTGGTGGTGGCTTCGACCTACAGCAAGGTGGGCGGCACGTACGATTTCGGTTTCCGGCACGACCCGGACGATCCCTTGGGCACCCTCGGCGACTACTGCGGCGGTTGCTACACCAACATCAATCTTCCAGGCCGCATCGACATGCTCTGCAACTACCTCAAGGAGTACGAGGCGGACGGCTTCCTGATCAACTCGGTGAAGTCGTGCAACTCGTTCTCAGCGGGCCAGCTGATGATCCTGCGCGAGGTGGAGAAGCGCACCGGCCTGCCGGGCGGCTTCATCGAATCCGACCTGGTGGATCCACGCTACTTCTCGGCCGCCAACATCAAGAACCGCCTCGAGAGCTATATCCAGATGGTCGACGCCCGTCGGCAGAGAGGAGCGGTGGCATGAGCATCTCATGTGTGGTCGGCACCGACCTGGGATCCACGACGACCAAGTCCATCATCCTCGACGGCCAGGGCGGAATCCTGGGCCGGGGCATCACCAACAGCCGGTCGAACTACGACCAGGCCGCCAAAGTCGCGCGAACGGAAGCCTTCATCGACGCACGCTTCAATCTGCTGCAGCGCGAGGTCGAGACCGCGGCCGGACCGGTGGTGTTCAAGCGCCTGCTGCAGGCCTTCCGTCTCGAGCAGATGCTCGCCCAACTCCGGCGGCTCCACGAATTGGTGAACGGGGCGATGGCCTTCAGCATACCCGCCGAACTACAGGGCGCCGCCCGCGAGGCCGTCAAGGTTATCGTCGAGACCATCGAAGCGGCCGAGCTGACACGCTTCGAGGATCTCGATCCGTCCAAGCGTTCCGACTTTTTCCGTGACACCGTAGGCTCGGCCTGGAGCGAGGTCGCCGAAAAGATCGGCGAGCCCGGCGGCGTGAGCTACGACGTGCTCCTGGGCCTCTACGACAAGTGCATCATCCAGGTGGAGAACGAACCCTTGGCTCTGGGGTTCGGCGACCACATCGACGCCGCGATGCTGCGCGTCGGCGGTTCGGAGGCCGTACGCACCGGCGTGCGCCACGCCGTGGATGCCGAATTCGTGGTAGTCGGCGAGGTGGGTACCGGCTACGGACGACAGCGCCTGCCCTTCCCCAAGGAGATGATCCGCTCGGAAATCCTCTGCCACGGTCTCGGCGCTTCGTCGATGTTCGGCGGCACGCGCACGGTCCTCGACATCGGCGGTCAGGACACCAAGGCCATCCAGGTGGACGGCAGCGGCATCGTGACCAGCTTCCAGATGAACGACCGTTGCGCCGCCGGCTGCGGCCGCTACCTGGGCTACATCGCCGACGAGATGAACCTCGGCCTGCACGAGCTCGGCCCCCTGGCCCAGCAGAGCAGCCGCACGGTGAAGATCAACTCCACCTGCACGGTGTTCGCCGGCGCCGAACTGCGAGAACGACTGTCGCTGGGCGAGAAGCGCGAGGACATTCTCGCCGGTCTCCACCGGGCGATCATGCTGCGGGCCATGAGTCTGCTGGCCCGCTCCGGCGGCGTCGACAACGAGTTCACATTCACCGGCGGCGTAGCCAACAACCCCGCTGCGGTGAGCGCCCTGCGCGAACTCGTGGCCGAGAACTACGGAGCCAAAGTGCTGAACATCTCCCCCGACAGCATCTATACCGGCGCCCTCGGCGGCGCCATCTTCGCCCACAGGAGTGCGAACTGATGAGCACGACCATCACCACCACCACGACCGCCGGCATCGATGTCGGATCGGGGGCCGTGAAGGCCGTCGTCATGTCTTTCGATGGCGACAGCGAGACCGTCCTGGCCAAGGTCAGCTCGCGTATCCGCAAACGCGATATCGGCGATGTTGTCGATCAGGTCTTCGCACAGGCCGTAGCCGAAGCCGGGGTGCAGGGAATCCACTACGTGGGCACCACCGGCGAGGGAGAAGACATTCCCTTCGCCACCGGTCACTTCTACGGCATGACGACTCATGCCCGGGGCGCCCTGTTCCTGAATCCCAAGGCCACCGCCGTACTCGACGCCGGCGCCCTGCATGCCCGCGCCGTGGCGATGGATGCGCGAGGCAAGGTGCTCAACTACAAGATGACCAGCCAGTGCGCCTCGGGCTCGGGACAGTTCCTCGAGAACATCGCCCGCTACCTGGGCGTGTCGCAGGCCGAGATCGGCGGCCTCTCGCTGCAGGCCGACGACCCGGAGAAGGTCAGCGGCATCTGCGCGGTGCTCGCGGAGACCGACGTGATCAACATGGTTTCGCGCGGCATCAGCACCGCGAACATCCTGCGGGGCATCCACGAGAGCATGGCCGGGCGCTTCGTGCGTCTGCTGCGCTCGCTGGAGTTCGGCGACGTCGTGTTCATGAGCGGCGGGTTGGCCGGAGACGAAGGGCTGGTCAAGTCACTGGAGGATGAGTTCGCGGGGCTTAAGAGCCTGACGGGGCCGCCGCCGAAGATCGCGACCCACGAGGACAGCATCTTCGCGGGGGCTTTGGGTGCGGCGATCTGGGGTAACTTCCGATTCCACAAGCTGGGACTCGACGAGATCGCCTGGGAAGCCTCGGCCTAAGACATATTTTGCTACCAAAACGCCCCCCATCCTGCACGGGGGGCGTTGTTCATTGGGTTCACACACCAGTCGGCCAAAGCCAGCCGAACACCCCCGCCGTCACCAGCCCGTAGACCAGCCCTTCGAAGACATAGCGCATCGTCATGGCCCAGGGCTTGCCCTTCCAGATGGAGTCGGGCACGTGGGACACGCCGTAGGCCAGGGCGGCCACGGTGCCGGTCAGGCGGAACGCCGTCATGTAGTCGGCGCCCACGCCCAGGGCGAACGAGCCGATGTAGGCGCAGAAAACACTCACGACGACGGAGAACAGGAACCACTGGACGAGGCCCTTCAGCATGGCGGGCGGACCGTTGTCCATGACGGTGATGACGCCCACCGGTCCCTGGCGGTAGCGGGCCACGACGTCGGGATCGCCCATGTCCTTCATGGCGGCGAAAGGGAACCAGTACTCGCCGCGGGTCACGTTGCGTTCGCGCAGGGCCGCGAGCAGACCGTCCTCGTCGGACAGGCCGCGGTACTCGCCCTTGTGCAGGGGGAGCACCATGTGGAACAGGGCGCTGACGATGAAGACGGCGGCCGCGGACAAGAGGATCGGCAGCCAGAGTTCGACGAGAAAAGCCATGGGATACCTCCGGATCGGGACGGCGTCCCCGGACCCATCCCGGGGCGCGACGGCGTCAGCATACTCCAAGTAGTCACAAAAGACTACAATTGAGGTTGGTTTTCATCTTCAGCAGGGAGCGGGTCACGACGATCCACACGGGACGTCCAGATCACGATCCGCGCCCCGGTCTCGAGCCGGTGGTCGAGCAGCAGGGCGGGGCCGCGGCGGCGCAGGTCGTCGTAGGACACGCTGAAGTCGAGATGCCCCCAGTCCTGGCGGGCGGCGGCGATCAGGGTGCCCAGATTCAGCGATGTCGATGTCTTGAGACGCACGAACCAGCGAGGGTAGTCGATGCGGAGGATCTTCTCCCGGGACGGCGACCAGACCAGCAGGGTCAGGGTGTCGAAGTCGGCGGGCTCGTCTCCCTCCTGGTCGCGGTGGATCAGCACGGAGCCGTCGGCCGCGATTTCGATGTAGGGCGGCCCCCCTCCCGCCGCTGCGACCGCCGCAGCGAAGGCCGAAGCTGCTGCGGACGTCGGCACGGTGGATGAATCGCTCCAGACGACGAAGAACAGGTAGGACATGACGCCGCCGCAGACGGCGACCAAGGCGAGACAACCCAGAAGAGGCGGAAGCCAGGTGCGGCGTCCGTCCCCTCCCATCAGTTCACCCTCTGCCTCTCCACGATCTCCAACCGTTCGAGTCCGTTCTCCTGGATCTCGTGATCGTACATGTCGAAGTACGGTCCCTCGCGCTTGGCGAGCTCGACCGGGCCGAGCTTCATGTACGCCTCCTCCCCCAGCTTGCGGACCAGGTCGCGTTCGGTCAGACGCTGCACCAGCCAGTCCCAGAATACGTCGTCCTCGTACTGCTGCACGTAGGCGGCGCCGAGGCTCGTGTTCTCGAACTCGCGGCTGAAGACCCAGCGGCCGATCGCCTCATCGCGTTCGACGAGGCTTTCGCAGCCTGCTTCCTTGGCCTGCGCCAGGATCTTCTGCTCGAGGGCACGGAAATCCTCGGGTTCGTCGGGGGCGTCGCCGCCGGAGGCGTGCAGGATCCAGTCTGCGATCTGCACGACGGTGAGCATGGTCAGGTATTCCTGGCGGTCGAGTTCGAGCTTCATGGGCGTCTCCGTTCGGTGCATAGCGGTCACGAGCGTCGATACTACGACGGAGCACGCCCCTGGGAAAGCCCCAACGTCGCTTCGCCCCAGCCGCCTAGAGGACCTCACGATCGGTACGGCGCTTGCCTCTGAGCCCTACCTCTACCGCCTGAGCCATCTGAAGGGCTCGCTGTCGGGGAAAATGGTCCTGACGAAGTAGGTCCGGGGAGCGCGGCGCCAGCCAGCGCCGCGCTCCCCGCGGCCCAGTTCCCATCTCTTTCGGCACCTTCTTGATTGACGCACAAATATGTATTGCGCCGAAATGCGCCATCATTTACTGTACGCCTTTCAAGAAAGGAGCTCGACATGACCACGAATTCCCGTAACTCCAAGAGCCCCAAGGATAAAACATCCAATCATGGCGGTTCCCGCCCCGGCGCCGGCCGCCCCGCCGGTTCCGGCCGTTTCGGCGAACCCACGCGGCCCATGCGCATTCCCGAAAGCCTGGTCGTCCCGATCCAGGACCTGCTCGACGCCCGCACACGCGGCGCCGAGGCGAGTGCCGACGACGGCCTGCCCCGGGGCGACAACATCCTGCTGCCCGACTTCGACGCCCCCTCGGTGGAACTGCCCTTCTTCTCCCACCGCGTGGCCGCCGGCTTCCCCTCTCCCGCCGACGACCACCTCGAGCGCCGCCTGGACCTCAACGAGTTCCTGGTCAAGCGCCCCACCTCGACCTTCTTCGTACGGGTCGAGGGCACCTCGATGATCAACGCCGGCATCCAGCCCGACGATGTGCTGGTGGTCGACC
>CALEMW010000091.1 GCA_937910695.1 uncultured bacterium | reverse complement strand
CGGCTTTGTGTCTCGGGTGGGGAGCCGCTGCTGCACCGAGATGCACTGGCCGCGGTGAAGGCGATCAAAGAGAGCTTCAGCTTCGATGAGATTTTCCTCGCCACCAACGGCGACCTGCTGGACCGACATCCAGAGATCATCGCCGAGTTCGATTCTATCCGGGTGCCGATCCTGGATGAGCGGACGTTCATCGGCTGCCCATCCAACTTCGATGCCCGAGTCCGCTCCCGCGAGGTGTGCCGCTCGCTTGGCGTTCCGCTGCACGAGCGGGGCCCCGGTGAGGACAAGCCCACGGTGCACTGGGACCGCCCAGGGATGAGCCCCTGGGACTGCGGCAACCCGATGGCCACCATCCTCTGGGATGGCCGGATCTTCCCCTGCTGCATGCCGATGGGGCCAGGGGTGGAGTTGGCCCCGGGGGTGGACTGGCGGCGGGAAGTCCGGCAGCTGCCGCTGCCCTGCGACCGTTGCTACCTGAGCAGCGCCCGGGACGTCGAGCGGGCGAAGGCCGGGAGGGCATTCGGATGAAGGCGCTAATCACCGGCATCAGCGGCCAAGACGGCAGCTACCTCGCTGAGCTGCTGCTGGCCAAGGGCTACGAGGTCCATGGCATCATCCGCCGCCATTCCGTGGCCAGTGAGCAGGACAGCCGGATCGCTCATCTGCACAACAATCCTCAGCTGCAGCTGCACTACGGCGACCTTTCAGACGGGGGCGCCCTGGCCCGGCTGCTGCACGAACTCGAGCCCGACGAGGTCTACAACCTGGCCGCGCAGTCGCACGTCCGGGTCAGCTTCGATCAGCCCATCTACTCGGTGGATGTGGACGGGCTCGGCGTGCTGCGGCTGCTCGAAGCCGTGCGCCAACTGCGCCGGCCGCCCCGTGTCTACCAGGCCAGCTCGAGCGAGATGTTCGGCAGCGCCCCCGCTCCCCAGAACGAGGCCACGCCGTTCCACCCGCGCAGTCCCTACGCCTGCGCCAAGGTCTACGCCTATCACCAGGCGGTGAACTACCGGGAGGCATATGGGCTGTTCGTGGCCAACGGAATCCTCTTCAACCATGAGAGCCCGCGGCGTGGCGAAACCTTCGTTACCCGTAAGATCACCCGGGCTGCCGCACGGATCAAGCTGGGGCTGCAAGACAAGCTCTACCTGGGCAACCTGGATGCCAAGAGGGACTGGGGCTTCGCTGGGGATTATGTCGAGGCCATGTGGCTGATGCTGCAAGCAGAGGACCCCGGGGACTTCGTGGTTGCCACGGGAGAGACCCGAAGTGTCAGGGACTTTCTCGACGCCGTCTTTGCCGACCTCGGCATGGACTGGCGAGATCATGTCGAGATCGACCCCCGGTTGCTTCGGCCGGCCGAGGTTGACTGCCTGCACGGCGATGCGAGCCACATTGGCCAAGCCCTAGGCTGGACGCCGAGCACGCCATTTGCGGCCCTGGTCCAGAAAATGGTAGATTGCGATCTGGCCGCTGCCCGGCGAGAGGCATTGCTGCGGCAGTCGGAGGTGCTCTGAGATGGCCAGCAGTATTGACCCCACGAAGCCAGCGGCCGTCGCAGCATCAACCGCAAACGTCCGCCAAAACTTCGCCTATGCGAAGTCCGAGATCGAGGCGCTACAGGCCCGCTGCGACATCATCGAGGCCGAGCTGGAGGACCCGAGCATGGACGGAACAGCCCCGATCTCCCTCGTCGCCGGCAACAGCGCGGCGTCTGCCCTGCTGGACATCACCGCAGCGGGCGGGACCAAGGTCATGGTTGCCACGGAAGGCCCGATCCGGCTGCGCTTCGGCGCAACGCTCGTGACCGAGTCTGTCTTTGACCTCTTCTGTCCGGCCGGCACCACGGGCCCGTACAGCATCGCCGCCAGCGTCGACCAGTGCAGCGCGTGGGGCGACGGCGGGGCCTGGAAATTCAACCTCAAGCTGGCGTCGTGAGGCCTGAGATGAAGCGCACACTCAAGTTCCTGATCCTGCTCATCCTCCTGGCCATCCCCTGCACCGCATGGGCCGTCGCCCCTGCGCTCATTGGAGGGAAGACATCCATGGGATCCACCGCACCGCTGCTGTTTGACGACGCGGACACCGGGGCAGGCACCGACTACATGCCAGTCTGTATGGCTGCCTATCCTGCGGCCGGCGGGCACCAGAAGGTCGATGCAGCGCACCCGCTGCCCGCTGTTGACTCTGCATCCGTTGCGATCCTGGGCACGATCGACACCGACGTTGGGCTCATGTCTGGCTACCTGTTCGCCATCGAAGCGCTCACGGAGGACATCGAGGATTATCTTTTGACGCTGTCGGGCGCTGTCACTGCAACATACCTGAGAACATACCAATATTTCGGCGCCACCCTGGCCAGCGCAGGAGCGGGAGCATCCGACGCTGGAACGCAGCGGATAATTCCAGCCCAGCCCGACGGCCCCAGCGTTCCCGGCGTCCTGACCGCAGCCGACCAGACTG
>CALEMW010000090.1 GCA_937910695.1 uncultured bacterium | reverse complement strand
GGATGTATGCATGGCCGCCCAGTTGCAACACAACGGCCAAACACAATTTCAAGGGAACAACTCTAGGTTTCCGAGGCGCTTGGTCTTGAAACTCAAGCACATCAAACCCACCGCAAGCCTCTCATTACGCACAATAACAGTCCCCGGAACCTTGATATCGGTAGGCGAGAAATTCCAGAATCCCACCACGCCGCAAGCCATGAGCTTGTTCGCCACTTCCTGAACTGCCTGCACCGGAACCGTCAGCACCGCAAGGCGCACTTGGTTTTCCCTGACGAACGATTCCATCTCTGATTGGGGACGGATGGGAATGCCGCGGATCTCCAAACCGACGAGCCTGGGATCCACGTCGAATATGCCGAGGACCGGAAATCCCTGTCGCTCGAAGTTCTTGTAGTTGGCGATGGCCTGACCGAGATGTCCGGCGCCGATGATGACCATGGGCAAAGGCACGTCGATGCCGATGATCTCCTCAAGAGCAGGAACGAGCAGATCGACGAGATAGGGACGGCCCGGCTTGCTGAACCCGCCGAAATAATGAAAGTCATGTCGCAGCTGGCTTGCTTTGATGTCCAACGACGTGGCGAGCTGTCGCGAAGAGACTTCCTTGACCCCGGCCTGTTGTAAAAGAATCAACTTATCCAAATAAAGGGGCAACCGATGGATCGTAGCGTCTGGCACGCGGAATTTCTTGCCCTGTTTGCTAATAATCGTCACCTGGGCCTCCGGGCGGGTCTGGTGTTGAAGCTGCTGGGTTGTTGGCAATCGGCCGAATGTGTTATTCGTTTGACAGAGAGAATGTAAACCGGATCGTTCTGATACGTCAACCCCCCTTCATCTTCATAAATTTCGAATCTCGTTGATCGTTATGGAATTGCGTGTTGGACCCCCTCCCCGCCCCCATCTATATTTCAACCGCTGCTAGCCACCATGGGATGCTTCCCAAACTCCGGACGGGACGATTCATGACCCTCGATGTCTCCTACGACCCTCTGCAGGGTAATCCGCTGCCCGTGTACGGGACTTGGACCCCAGCCGAATACGAAGCTCTCGGCCTGATGGTCGGCCTCGAGGTCCACCAACAGCTCCAGACCCGGCGCAAGCTCTTCTGCCGTTGCCCTGCCGGCCTGTTCCACGCCGAAGGTCACGACGTCGAGATCCTGCGCCATATGCGTCCCACCCTGTCGGAGATGGGCGATTACGACGGCACCGCCCTGATGGAGTTCAAGACCCGTAAGGAAATCCACTATCTGCTGAAGAACGAGTCGGTGTGTACATACGAAATGGATGACGCCCCCCCGTTTGAAATGGATCCCGTGGCTCTCGAACGCGCCATCGTCGTATCCATGATGCTCGATCTGCAGCTCGTGGACGAACTCCACATCGCGCGCAAGCAGTACCTCGACGGCAGCATTCCCACCGGCTTTCAGCGTACGGCCATCATCGGTGTGCACGGTTCGATTCCTCACGAGGGCCGCACCATCGGTATCCGCCAACTGTCGATCGAAGAGGACAGCTGCCGTGAAGTCGCCGACAAGGGACATCTGCGGGTGTACCGCACAGACCGCCTGGGCATGCCGCTCATCGAGACGGTCACCGAACCCGACATGCACACTCCCGAAGAAGCGGCGAGCGTCTGTGAGGCGTTGCGCCGTTTGGCGCGAGCGTCGGGACTGGTGCGCACCGGTGTGGGCGCCGGCCGTGAAGACGTGAATGTGAGCATCCGCGGCGGTACGCGCATCGAGATCAAGGGCGTCTCTAGCATCAAGGCCATTCCCCGGCTGGTCCACAACGAGGCTCTGCGCCAGCGCAGCCTGCTGGCGATCCGTGAGGTGCTTCATGGGCGCGGCGTAACGGTCGAGTCCATCGTCGACGCATCCCAGGACGTGACCCAGATCGTCCATGGCACCGACTGGCGCTACATGCAGAAGCACGTGAGCCAGGGCGCCCGCGTCGCCGCCGTGCCCCTGGCTGGATTCGAGGGCCTGATCAACACGCCGACCCAGCCCCACACTCGGTTCTTGAAGGAGTTCTCGGATCGTGTGCGGGTTGTGGCCTGCATCGACTTGCTGCCCAACATCATCTGTTCCACAAGTGAGACAGAGACACTGTCGGGCTTCGAATGGGAGAAGATCGAAAAGGTCTGCGGCGTCGACCACGGCACGCCGGTCATGGTGGTCTGGGGTGACGAACGCGACGTGAAGACCGCGGTGCAGGAGATTCTGATCCGCGCCCGCGACGCCGTGGCCGGCGTTCCCGAAGAGACCCGCCAGTCGCTGCCCGACGGCACCAACGGCTTCGAGCGCATCCTGCCCGGAGCCAGCCGTATGTATCCCGATACGGACCTGCCGCCCATCGTGATCGACAATGCCCGTACCACCGAACTGCGTGCCTGCATGCCGTTGCGTCCATGGGAGCGCATGGCCATGATGCGGGAAGCCGGCGTGGGCGAGGACCTTGCCCGCCGCCTCGTCAAGCATCAGGCCTGGAACCTCTTCGCGCGACTGCTGCCGCGTCTGAAGCCCGGCGGTTCGCTGATCCCCACCGGCCTCGCCTCGCTGCTGCTCGACCGCGACGCCCCCCGGCCCCTGAACGAAGTCGCCGCCGGCGAGTGGTGGGACGCGACGATCGACCGCCTGGCGGCCGGCGATCTGCTGGTCGATGCGGTGGTGATCGGCGACGAACCGCTGCCGTCGCCGTTGCCCGCGGACGAGGCGCGGATACGGTTCGAGACAATCGTTGCGGACCTGCCGGCCGACCTGCCCGCCGACGCCCGGCGTCCCCGCGCCGCGCTGCGCCCCGTGATGAAGGAGCTGCGGGGCCTGGTGCCCGGCGCGACCCTGGCCCGTTGGACCGAGGAGGTGTCGGCATGAGCGGCGAGAACGGCTACGATGGCTATCGCGGACCCGCCCTGGCCAAGCTCCAGGAGTACGAAGCCATGGTCTGGAGCGATGTGACCGTGGCGACGACCAAGGGCGAGTTCGCCGGGCTGATCCTGCCGCGCAACGAGATGGCCGACCCCGAACACATCGTGCTCAAGATGATCACGGGCTACAACGTGGGGCTGCACGTCGGCGGCATCGAAGCCATCACGATCCACGGGCGCAAGGTCGCCAACTACAAGATCCCGGAGAAGGAGTTTCCCTTCACCGAAGGCCTGCCCCGCGTGAAGCTGCTGGGCACGGGCGGCACGATCGCCTCGCGGCTGGACTACCGCACCGGCGCGGTGATTCCGGCCTTCTCACCCGGTGAGCTCTACGGCTCGGTGCCCGAACTGGCGGACATCTGCAACCTCGAGACCGAGAAACTCTACGGCGTATTCAGCGAGAACATGGGCCACGAGCAGTGGATCGGCCTGGCCGAGGCCATCGGCAAGGAGATCGCCAAGGGCGTCGACGGCATCGTGGTGGGCCACGGCACCGACACCATGCATCACACCGCGGCCGCCCTGTCGTTCATGGTGCAGGACTCGCCTGTGCCCATCGTGATGGTCGGCAGCCAGCGTTCGAGCGACCGCCCTTCCAGCGACGCCGCGATCAACCTGATCAACGCCACGCGCACCGCGGCGACCAGCGACATGGCCGAGGTCATGGTCTGCATGTTCGGCCCCACCAGCGATCAGTATGGTCTGCTGCACCAGGGCACCCGCGTGCGCAAGATGCATTCGTCGTACCGCTCCACGTTCCGCACCCTGAGCGACATCCCCCTCGGGATGGTCGACGTCGCGGGCGTGACGCCGTTCAAGGACGACTACAATCCCCGCCGCGACGACACCGACGTGAAGATCAACGCCGTGTTCGACGACCGCGTATCGCTGGTCTACTACTACCCGGGCATGAAACCAGACATCGTCGATTCCCTGGTGGACAACGGCTACAGGGGCATCGTGATCGCCGGCACAGGCCTGGGCCATGTCAACCGGCCTCTCTATGCTGCCCTCGACCGCGCCCACGCTGCGGGTGTGGCCATGTACATGACCGTGCAGACGCTGTGGGGCTTCGTGCAGATGTTCGTGTACGAAACCGGCCGTGAGATCATGGAGCTGGGAGTGACTCCGGCGGCGAACATGCTGCCCGAGGTGGCCTATGTGAAGCTGGGCTGGGCGCTGGGCCAGACATCGGACCTGGACGAGGTGAAGCGGATCATGCTGACCCCCATCAGCCGCGACATCACCGAGCGGGAGCCGCACAACGGGTACCTCGTCTTGCAAGGCGGAATCCCCGAAGTCGAGGCCTTCATGTCGGGGCAATGGAAGTAGGCGGAATGGATGAACGTCAGAGGCAGTTCCGTGGCCCGCCAAAAAAATTCCAGCCCAAGGGCGTGACCATCCTCTATGAGGACCGCGACATCCTGGTCGTGGACAAGGTGAGCGGTCTGCTGACCGTGAGCACTGATAAGGTCAGGGAAAACACCGCGTATTACATACTTACCGATTACGTGCGCCGAGGAATTCCGAAATCCCGCAACCGGATCTTCATCGTACACCGCCTGGACCGCGACACCTCCGGCGTCTTGGTCTTCGCCAAGACGGAACAGGCCAAGCATTACCTTCAGGATCAATGGCAGAGCTTCAGCAAGCAGTACTACGCCGTCGTCCACGGGACTTTCGCGGCGAAGGAAGGCGTCATCACTTCCTATCTCGCAGAAAATAGCGTTCATAAGATGTACTCCGTCGACGATGCCGAGCGCGGCAAGCTCGCCATGACCGGGTACAAGGTCGTCAGGGAGTCCAATAAATTCAGCCTGCTCGAAATCGACCTCTTGACGGGCCGGAAGAATCAGATCCGGGTGCACATGGCCGAGCGCGGCTGCCCGGTCGCCGGTGACAATGCGTACGGCAGGAAGGGCATGGGGATCAAGAGGCTGGCGCTCCATGCGTTCTCCCTCACCATCGCCCACCCTTTTTCCCATCAGGACATGACCTTCGAAGCGAAGGTCCCAGGATATTTCAAGACGCTGATGAATTCCGAGTGATTGCGGCGTGGTAATCTGGATCGCGATAACTCAACAGAAGCGGTAGAACATGAAGCTATGGACGTTTTTCGATGAGCGCGCACGACGACTCGGGATCCTGGACACCAAGCTGGCCCAGGCTGCGGCGATGTTCGTCGCGTTGATCATCGCCAAGGCGTTCCCACAGATCATGGACGTCGCGGTCTGGTGGTTCATCCTGCTCGGCGTTCTCTGCGCCGTCAGGCCTGTGCGCACGTTCTTCGGCCGCTGATCAGCCCAGAGGCAGTTCCCTGATCCGCGCCCCCCGGGCCCGGGACAGCGCGTTGCAAACCGCCGGCGCCGTGGGCGGCACCACAGGCTCCCCCACGCCGCCGATGGGGCGGTCGCTCTTGAGGATATGCGTCTCGATCTCCGGCATCTCGCCGCAGCGCAGGATTCGGTAGTCGTCGAAGTTCCCCTGCTCCACCCGACCGTCCTTCCAGGTGATCCTCTCGCGCAGGACCGTCGAGAGCGCCATGGCCGCTCCCCCTTCCATCTGCGCCCGCACGGCGTCCGGGTTCACCGCCGGCCCACACTCGATCACGCTGACGATGCGGTGCATGACGGGACGGTCGCCGTCGAGGGAGACCTCGGCCACCTGCGCCCCCACGCTGCCGAAGCACTCGTGGCAGGCGAAGCCCACGGTGCGGCCGGGACCGGACGCATGCGGCCAGCCGCTGCGGACGGCGGCTTCCTCGACCACGCGGCGCAGCCGGGCATCGGGCGCCAGCATGGCCAGGCGCAGTTCGACGGGATCGACGCCTCCCGCCTGGGACAGCTCGTCCAGAAAACTCTCCTGCACGAAGGCGTTCTGCACGTCGAACACGCCGCGCCAGTAGCCGAGGGGCATCCCCGTGAGCATCGGTGCGTGGGTGGCGCGGTAGGACGAAGGAGCATAGGGGCTGTTCGAGACGCCCCGCATCACGCCCTCGTCGGCCCGCGCAGCAGCGGCGCCAGGATCACGGGCACCGATGGGCGAGGCCACCACCGTATGATCGAGGGCGACGACACGGCCGTCGACGTCGAGGCCACCTGCCAGCAGATGCAGGCTGCAGGGGCGATAGAAGTCGTGGCGCATCTCGTCTTCGCGGGTCCAGACCACCTGGACCGGGCCGCCGACGGCCTGCGAGACCAGGGCCGCATCGACCGCATGGTCCGGAAACAGGCGACGGCCGAAGGCGCTGCCCACCCAGGTCGAGCTCACGCGGATGTCGTGGATGCCGAGGGCTTCGGCGACGCCGCGGTGGACCGACGCCGGCATCTGGGTCGGTACCTCGAGGTCGCAGACACCGTCGTGGACGTGGGCCGTACAGGTGGACGGCTCCATGGCTGCGTGGGCGATCATCGGGGCGCGGTATTCGGCGCGGACGACTCGAGCAGCACCAGCCAGAGCCGTCGTCACATCGCCGTTGTTGCGCAGAACATAGCCCGGCTCGGCGCTGCGGGCCTTCATGGCCGCCCAGGTATCAGCTGAGTTCATGGCGGCATATTCGCCATCGTCCCATTCGATACGGAGGACTTCACGTCCGCGCAGGGCCGTCCAGGTGTCGGCGGCCAGCACGACGACGCGGTCGCCGACGGTGATCACGTCGCGTACGCCGGGGATCGCCCGGGCCGCGGCATCATCGACCGAACGGAGCTTCCCACCCGGTACGGGACTGCGGCGGATCGCGGCACGCAGCAGTCCGGGCTTCGTGATGTCGGAGGCGAACACAGGTTCGCCGCGCACCTTGGACGGGGTGTCCCGGCGAGGATATCGAGTCCCGACGATGCGATGCTCGGAGCGGGGAATCAGCGGCGGGTCGGCGGGCACCTCGAGAACCGAGGCGGCGGAGATCAGATCGACGTAGGGCACGCGCCTGCCGCCAGGGCCTACCACGTGACCGTCTTCGGCTTTGCAGTCGCCTGGAGCAGCGCCCAAGTGTGCAGCTCCCGCAGCCACGAGCATCACGCGCGCCGCGGCCGCGGCCTTGCGCAGGGGGTCCCAGCTGTTGCGCATGCTCTGGCTGCCGCCGGTGGCGTTGTAGCCGTACTTCGGCTCCCAGATCGGGCTTTCGACATCGACATCGTCCCGTGTGACGCACAGTTCCTCGGCCACCACCGCCGCGAGACTGGTCAGCGCCCCCTGGCCCAGCTCGTTCCAGGTGAACTGCATGACGACGCGGCCGTCGGTGCGGACGGCGATCAGAGCGTTGGGTTCGAGATCTTCGGCGGCACCGGCCGCAGCGACGAGTTTCTCCCACGGCAGTACGGAACCCAGAACCAAGCCACCGGACAAGAGCGTCGAATTCCTCACGAAACGGCGTCGGCTGAGGTTGACGGTCGTGATCGCGACATCGGCTTTCATCGCCCACCTCCAGCCGTCTTGCGGATGGCCCGCTTGATGCGCTGGTAGGTGCCGCAGCGGCATAGATTGCCGTCCATGGCGCGATCGATGTCGGCGTCGGTCGGGTGGGGATTCCCGCGCAGCAGAGCAGCCGCCTGGAGAATCTGGCCCGGCTGGCAATAGCCGCACTGGGGGACCTCGTCCTCGATCCAGGCCCGTTGCAGGGGGTGGTCGCCGCCGAGGCCCTCGATGGTCGTGATTT
>CALEMW010000089.1 GCA_937910695.1 uncultured bacterium | reverse complement strand
GTGGACGGGATTCGAAATGTCGGCCAAGTCGTAGACCTCGATATGCTCGGTTCCGTAGGGCCAACCGATGTGACGGAAGAGGTGATCGCCGTGAACTGCGGCGAACCAGCCCAACATGCTCCAGTCCCAGGTCGCGACCTGGATCGGTGCGCTCGGATCGGAGATGTCCACGACGCCGTTGTCGAGGATGAGCCGGTTCCCGTCGGCGATCAGCTGAAGGCTCTGTGACACCGGCACCGACGTCACCAGATAAGGTCGATTCCGGGAGCTGGCGTTGTAGACCCTGAGCGATTTGAAACAGAGAACATAGACGTAGTCTCCAGAAGCCACGGCGGCCTCCGGCATGGACCCGAAGTGCTCGATTCCGAGAACACGCCCAGCCTCCGGCGGGCGGTTCGCCGCCAGGGACGCAGCCGCACACAGCAGCACCATAGCCAGGACAACCGGCCAGAAATCGATCTTACGCATGAGAACCTCCCGCATCGCGGAACACGAGCCCGGGCGCGGCGACCCGCGGCCGCCGACGCAATACATTGCATCATCATCAGTTCACTCATCGCCGCCCCGTTCCGGAACTGATCCGGCGGCGGGGACACGGCGGATACGGATCAAGCCCCGTGCCATAAGGAACGGGGCCCCCGCCGTGCGGCAGGGGCCCCGTCATCGTTCGCTCGCGTAGGGGGAAGCCTAGACCTTCGCCCCCGCCGCCTCCATCATCGACCGCAGCCGCGCCATGCGCGCCTCGTGGTCCTTGGCGAACCGCACTACGCCCTCGCACAGGCTCTTGGGATCGATGTGCGAATCCTCACACACTTCGTCGCCGGAGCCGCCCACGCGCCACTCGTCGTCCCAGTCGGAACTCATGGCGTACTCATTGCAGAGCGGGTTGTAGTTCCAGTCGCTCATCAGACGACGGGCGCGGTTGGTGATCACCGTGCTGTTCATGCGGTCGGCCGGCGTGATCACCGTGTCCTGATACGTCTGAGGCTGCAGCTTGAAGAGCTGCGGGCTGGGCACCGCCACGATCTTCACGTTCACGCCGGCGTCGTCGATGTCACCCAAGGAGCGGATCAGGTTGTAGGTGCTCATGGTGCCCTGCACGAAGAAGCAGCCCTGCCTGGGCATCCCTTCCTTGTAGTCGCGCATGATGTAGGCGCCCTTGGCCGCCTCCATGTGCGACGCCAGGCCCAGGGCCTTGCGGTCGGGGATCTTCACGCCGGGGCGCGTGAGGTGCAGGGCCACGATGGGGCGGTCCGTCTTCAGAGCCGCGGCCAGCAGGGGCATGACCTCGTTGTACTCCCAGGGGTGTACGTCGATGACGTGGCCGTCGGGGAACATCTGGGTCACGCCGGGGGAGAAGATGCCGAAGTGCGTGCGGGAGTCCTCGGCGGTCTCGGGACCGGAGTGGCCGGCGACCCAGATGACCTTGCCGATCTTCAGTTCGCAGTCCGCAGCCAGCTGGCTGTACAGACGCATGGCGCCGTACTTCAGGTAGCTGAACGAGCCGTAGGTCGAACACGCCGTGAAGAAGCCGTTGAACTCCTCTTCGGGCTTGTCGCTGAAGTTCACCGAGGCGGCGCCCACACACAGGCTGGCGTTCTGGAACTCGGTGATCTCCTGGGGCAGCAGCACGCCTTCGGGCGCGGTGTCGCGCTCGTACCAGCCGTAGTTCGACATGTCGTCGTAGTCTTCGGCGAAGCCGGCGATGTTCGTCGAGCCGGCGAGGTCGGCGCTGCAGGCCAGGAAGAGCGGGCGGCCGTACTTCTCCTTGCTCCAGCTGTTGATCCAGCTGCCCCAGCGGGCCAGGGCCGCACGGTTGGGTTGGTTGTCGCCGGGCTTCGCCCACATGTTCTCGGGATAGTTCTCGAAGTCGAAGATCGCCTCGTCGCGCAGGGGGTTGTTGGCCACGGGCAGACGGAAGGTCGGCAGGTCTTCGGGTACGCTGTCGCCCAGCTCGACCAGACGGTCGGCCAGATAGGCGCACAGCTCTTCGTCGTTGCGCAGGACGTCCAGAGCCACGTTGAGGTTGGCCGCGAACTGCTCACGCTTGGCGTCGCCGGTCGGAGCGTCGTCGCCCTGGCCGACCCATTGGGCACCGTAGAGATCGGTGAAGTCCTGGCGACACTTCCAGAACAGCTCGCTGTTCAGGGGGTGGGGCGCGCCGTGGCTCGGGTTGTCGTACTTGTAGTAGCCGCGGCCCTTACGGGTCTTGCCCCACATCATGCCGGGACGGCCCTTGGGGTTGTCGCCGTGGATCATTTCGGTCATCGCGGCTGTCACATTTTCCCATTCGCTGCCGTCGCCTGCGTCGTGGGTGTGCCAGCCGTAAGGTGCGAACCAGTCCTCGGGGCTGCCGTGCACCACCGAGCTGATCTTCTGGTTGTCGATGCCGTAGTCGTTCCAGTCCACGAGCAGGAACATGTTGTCCAGGCCCAGGCCATAACCCGTGTTCTTCATCTCGTGCCAGCAGCCCGCGGTCAGGCCGCCCTCGCCCTCGATTCCGAACACCTTCACGCCGTCGGCGCCGGCGCGCTTGAGGGCCAGGGCCTCGCCGCACATCACCGGGCCGCCGTGGCCGCTCGGGCCGGTGTTGAACTTCACGAAGAGATTGTTGCCCGCCATCTCCACGTGGCCGGGCAGGCCGCCGCGGTTGCGGAAATCGAGGAGGTTCTCCCAGGTGAGCTGACGCGCGGGAGCGCCGGGCACGGCGTACTTGGCGTCGCCCGTCTTGTCGTGCATCACGCGCATGGCTTCGTTGAACACAGCGAGGGTGGCGTAGACCAGCGGTGCGGTGTGGCCGGCCACAAGGATGAACCGGTCGCCGAAGCGTTTTTCCGGATTGCGGATATCCCAGCGCATGCCTCCGCCGAGCAGCAGGCTCACGAACATGTGCACCTTCGACCGGCTGCCGCCGGGGTGGCCGCTTTGCCGGTAGTTGAGCATCAGGTCGATGTTCTGATCGACCACGTCCTTGATCTTCTCCCATTTCGCGAATTGTTCGCGCTGGGCCTGCAGCAACTCGGTGACGTTGGACACGCTGGTTCCTCCCGCTTCGGGCCTGGAATGAAACGGCCGGCCGGATCGTCCGGAGAGGCCATGGTAAGCTCGTCAAGTTCCTGTTGGAAAACTGGCATTCGGAACCGGGGATTTCAAGGGAAGTCGGTCAGACTCCCGGTCCCAGGGCGAATCCCAGGTGAAAAACCTGCAGGATCGCCGCGGCGGCCCTGGCGTCGTCCACCGCCCGGTGCATCTCGAAGCGGGACTGGTCGATCTCCATCTTCTCAAGGATCGAGTCGAGGCGCAGGCCGCTGGTGCGTAGATGGTTCTGGGCCAGCCAGGCCGTCGCCACCGCCCGGATATCGTAGGCGCCGCCGGCGATGTGGGTCTGGAAGTCGAGGCCGCAGGCGTCGCACTCTCGGCGCAGCAGGGGGATGTCGTAGTAGGCTCCGAAGGCGGCGATCAGGGCCTTGTTGCGGGGGCCGTACCACTTCAGGAATCGGGCACCGACAGCGGCGAAAACGTCCTTGTCGGCCACCATCTCCGGCGTGATCGAAGTGAGCTTGGTGATGAAGGGGGTGACCGGGTATTCGTGGGGGCGGACCAGTTCGCTGAACGAGTCGACGATCTCAAGGCTTTTCTGGTCCAGACGCACCGCCCCGATCTCGATGATGTTGCTGCGCTCGACGGAATTGCGGCCGTTCTCGTCCGACTCGGGACAGGTGGCTTCCAGGTCGATCACGACGATGTCCGTGCTGTATCTCATCATGCCTCCTCGGCGCTGCACGCTAACACGGGCGCGGGCGGTGGGCAAACGGTGGGCGACGAATAGTCTGGGACAGGCGTGGAATATTCTCCATATCAGGGATTGCAGATTCTCTCCTGTGCCGGTAATGCTCTGAAACTTAATAAGATAGATGAGAAAAAGGGTTGGCATGGGGATTGCAGTGATTGCAAGACGACCAAACTGGAGGAAACCCAATGTTCCGCATAATGCTGATCTGTATATTGCTGGCCGGGATCGGTCTCGATGAGTTACCCGCATGGAGTGCAACCCTGACTGCACGGTCCAGTCTGACTGATCTCAGGGTTCTGGCCTTGGAGTCCAACGACGCTCTCTTGGCCTCGAAAGAGCAATGGCGGGCAGCTGAAGAGCGTGTTGGATCCGCCGGTGTGTTGCCTGACCTGAAACTGGGGTTGGGATTTATGATCTCGCCTGTCGAAACCCGAGTCGGACCTCAGCGCCAGGTGGTGTCGATATCCCAAGCGATGCCTTGGTTTGGCACCTTGGGGGCGCGCACCGAGAAGGCTCGTCATGAATCCGCAATTCTGGGGAAAATGCACCGCGCCCGTGAGCTCGACGTACTGGCCGAAGTCGACGCGGACTGGGCGGAGCTGGCCTGGCTGGATGTTGCGGAGTCCGTCACGCGGGAGCATCTCGACCTGATGACGAGTTGGGAAGCGGTTGCCCGTGCCCGCTATGCCGCGGGCCGGGGCGAATATGCCGACGTGATCCGGGCCCAGGTAGAGATGGGGGTTCTGGAGAACCGCCGGCGTGAACTGGAGGAGCGCAAGCCGACTCTCCAGGCCCGACTTGCGGCCGTCGTGGGCCTCGACGCTCTCCCTGAGGGTTGGAGGGCTGGTCCGTTGTCGTATACGCTCGAAGATATGAGCGGCGTCGGATTCGATGCGACATCAAGTCCGGACATCGCCGCCCTCGACTTCGCTTCTGACTCCGCCCACAGCATGTCGGATCTGGCGCGTCTTCGTGGTCGTCCTAATCTCACATTCGGAGTCGATTGGATTCGGACCGATCCTGCAGACATGGCTGTCGTCGACAGTGGTCGCGACCCCCTCGTCGCACGGATCTCGTTGACCCTGCCGCTGTGGCGCGGTGCGGTGAATGCTGGCCGTCGTGAGGCCGCCGCCGTCGTAGAGGAGATTGGCCATCGCCGTCTCAGCACTCACAGACGCTTGGAGGCCGATCTGCGGGACGCTCTGTTTCGATATCATGACGCTGCACGCCGCCTTGATCTCTACAATGGCGATTTAACACCGCGTACTGAACAGGCACTTGCCGCGATCCAGGCTGCCTACGAGGCTGGCCGTGCGGGCTTCGGTGACGTGCTCGACATTCAACGACAGTTATTGGAATTTACAACGGCCGCCGCCCGAGCAGCTGCCGACGGTGTGGTCCAGAGAGCTCGGATCGAGAGGATCACAGGCCGCACAGTTCAGAGGAGTGAATCATGAGCGCACGCAGGAACCGGACGCGACGGGTCATCTTCGCCGTCGTGGTGATCGCAGCTTTCACGGCCGGTCTGATGATCAAGGGAGGAGGGGGCGACGACGTCGGCAAAGGCTCCGCCACTATGGCCCAGGAGAGTGGACCGACAGTGTGGACGTGCTCCATGCACCCCCAGATCCAGCTACCGGAGGCCGGCCAGTGTCCGATCTGCTTCATGGACCTGATCCCGCTGGAGAATGAGCCGGCTACGGACGATGGTCCCAGGGTTTTGAGCCTCAGCGAGTCTGGTGCGGCCCTTGCCGACGTGCGCACAGCTCCGGTCGAGCGCCGTTTCGTGGCCGGCGAGGTCCGTCTTTTGGGCCGTGTTGTTGTCGACGAAACCCGCAGCCGCACGATCGCGGCCTGGGTTGCCGGCCGTCTCGATACCCTGTTCGTCGACTTTACAGGCGAGACGGTGAGCGTAGGCGACCCTCTTGCCTCGATCTACAGCCCCGACCTGTACGCGGCCCAGGTGGAACTGCTCAACGCCAAACGCGGGCTGGATACCATGGGCAAGAGCGTCGCCCTGCGCGGAAGCGCGGAAGCGACGCTGGAGGCGGCCCGAGAGCGGTTGCGCCTCTGGGGGCTTTCCGCGGCACAGGTCGCCGCTGTCGAAGCGCGCGGCAATGCGTCCCACCACATCAGGATCCGGGCGCCCGCCGGCGGCGTCGTCATCCACAAGACAGCCGTCGAGGGCTCCTATGTCCAGACGGGCTCGCCCATCTACCAGGTGGCGGACCTCTCGCGGGTCTGGGTCGAACTCGAAGCCTACGAATCGGACCTGCCCTGGTTGAGGCTGAAGCAGCCGGTCACCATGACCGTCGAAGGCCTGCCTGGTCGTTCGTTCGAAGGTGAGATCGTATTTCTGGACCCGGTGCTCGACCGTCGCACTCGTACCGTGGCCGTGCGCATCGAGGTCGATAACAAGAGCGGCGAGCTGCGGCCTGGAATGTTCGCGCATGCTGTCGTTGCCGCTTCGCTGACCGCCGAGGGTCGGCCACATCTCGAAGGCGAAGATGCCGAACCGCCGTTGGTCATTCCTGCCGAAGCCCCGCTGCTGACCGGCAACCGGGCCGTGGTCTACGTTCAGTTGACCGACCGCGACAGGCCCACCTTCGAGGGCCGCGAAATCGTGCTCGGCCCCCGCGCCGGAGACTTTTATCTGGTGGCGTCGGGGCTCGAAGAGGGGGAGAGGGTCGTTGTCCAGGGTGCGTTCAAGATCGACAGCGCCCTGCAGATCCAGGCCAAGCCCAGCATGATGAATCCTTCGGGCGGCGGGCCGATGCCGGGCCACAACCATGGTGGATCCGGAGGAGCCGGTGAACCTGCTATGAATGCCGCGGCCGAACCCGGGCCGGTGGAGGTTCCCGGGACTTTCCGTGACCAGTTCTCCGAAGTGCTCCAGATCTATCTCGTTCTCCAGGCGTCCCTGGCCGGCGACGACGGCGACGGCACCACCGACGCCGCCAGGCGATTGTCGGGTGCCCTGGACGGTATGGACATGAGCCTTCTCGACCACGAAGCCCACATGGTGTGGATGACAGATCTCGATCGTATCCGGCCGGCGGTAGAAGCCGTCGCCACCGCCGCATCGTTGGCAGGCGTTCGCCAGGTGTTCGAGCCGCTTTCCGACGCGCTCTGGGACGCCGTGAAGCGTTATCGCCCCGATGTCGAGCTACCGATCCGTCTGTTCCACTGCCCAATGGCCGGCCCCGACGGCGCGAACTGGATGCAGCTCGAAACGGTCACCGCGAACCCGTACTACGGCTCCGCCATGCTTCGCTGCGGAAGTCAGATCGACACCCTCGCGACGGCTGGGGTGTGGCAATGAGCCCCATCGACAAGCTGATTCGATTCTGCCTGGAAAACCGACTCATCGTGATGCTGTTCATTCTCATCACGGTGGCCGCCGGCCTGATGACGGCCCCCTTCGACTGGGACTTCGCCGGCCTGCCGCGCAACCCCGTGGCCGTGGACGCCATCCCCGACCTCGGTGAGAACCAGCAGATCGTCTTCACCGAATGGATGGGCCGTTCGCCCCAGGACGTCGAAGACCAGATCACCTATCCGTTGACGGTTTCGCTGCTCGGGCTGTCCGACGTCAAGACGGTGCGCAGCTATTCGTTTTTCGGGTTCTCGACGATCTACGTGATCTTCAACGAGAGCGCCGACTTCTACGACTCGCGTTCCCGCATCCTCGAAAAGCTCAGCAGCCTGCCGACGGGAACGCTGCCTCCCGAGGTGCAGCCTTCTCTAGGGCCAGACGCCACAGCCCTGGGGCAGATCTTCTGGTACACCCTTCAGGGCCGTGACGAAGACGGCAACCCGGCCGGCGGCTGGGATCCTGATGAGCTCCGCAGCATCCAGGACTGGTATGTGCGTTATGGTCTGCTAGCGGCCGAGGGTATTGCCGAAGTCGCGTCGGTCGGCGGGTTTGTGAGAGAGTATCAGATCGATGTCGACCCCGACGCTATGCGCGCCTATGGGGTGACTCTCGACCAGGTGTTCACGGCGGTGAAGCAGTCCAACGTAGATGTCGGCGCCCGCACCATCGAGGTGAATAAAGCCGAGTACGTGATTCGCGGACTGGGCTTCATCGAAAGTCTTGCAGACATCGAGCAAAGCGTGATCACGGTGCATGACAACCAGCCGGTGACCATCGCCGACGTTGCTTCGGTGGTTAAGGGGCCCGCCCTGCGTCGTGGCGCCCTGGACGACGGCGGAGCCGACGCCGTCGGCGGCGTAGTAGTAGTGCGCTACGGCGAAAATCCCATGGCGGCCATTGAGAACGTAAAGGCCAAGATCGAGGAACTGGCGCCGGGCCTTCCTTCGCGCACCCTCGATGACGGCCGCGTGTCGAAGGTCACGATCGTGCCCTTCTACGACCGCTCCGGACTGATCCGCGAAACCCTGGGTACACTGAAGACGGCCCTGATCGACGAGATCCTTATTACGATCATTGTCGTGCTGGTCCTGCTGATGAATCTGCGCAGCAGCGTTCTGGTGGCGGGCCTTCTGCCTCTGGCGGTGCTGATGGTGTTCGTGGCCATGCGCGTATTCGGCGTCGATGCGAACATCGTGGCGCTGTCGGGCATCGCCATCGCCATCGGTACCATGGTCGACATGGGGGTCATTCTCACCGAGAACATCGAGCGCAGTCTGAACGAGGCTGAGCCGGGAGCGAACCGCCTCGAAGTGATCTACGCAGCTGCGTCGGAGGTCGGTTCGGCTGTTGTGACGGCGGTCACCACCACCATTATCAGCTTCCTGCCCGTGTTTACCATGGAGGCCGCCGAAGGCAAGCTGTTCAAGCCACTGGCCTGGACCAAGACCTTCGCCCTGATCGCCTCGGTGATCGTGGCGCTGGCGATCATTCCGCCCCTCGCACACCTGTTGATGCGTGCCCGCAGGCAGGGCCCAGGCGGTCTCCTGCAGCGGTTCGGCCGCTGGGTCAACTGGGTCGTCGCCGGCCTAGTGGGCGTGGCGCTGACCCGGCATTGGATGCCCCTGGGCGTCGGGGTGAGTCTCCTGTGGAACCTGCTCTTCGTGCTGGTAGTGGTCGGGGGATTACTGCTGTCATTCCAGTTTTTCAAATATGTTTATCCCCGCCTGCTCGCCTGGTGCCTGGGGCATAAGGCGCTGTTCCTGACCCTGCCACTGATCGTGCTGCTGTGGGGCGGCATGTCCTGGCGCGGCTTCGATCTGTTTTTTGGTTTCCTGCCACACGACGGCGCCGTCGGGAGGTTGGTCAGCACGCCCCGTCACGCCTTCCCAGGATTCGGCAAGGAGTTCATGCCGCCACTGGACGAGGGTTCATATCTGTATATGCCCACGACCATGCCCCACGCTTCGATCCGCGAAGCCTCGGACGTGTTGAGCAAGCTGGACATGGCCATTGCCTC
>CALEMW010000088.1 GCA_937910695.1 uncultured bacterium | reverse complement strand
CACAAGGCCAGGCAATGGGTCGAACCGGTGATACACAATTTCGATGGCACAACCTTTCATTTGAAGACCGGAAGTCCGGGGTATAGATTCACGCGGGGAATGCTTGTTGTAGGTCTGGGAGTTTCAAGGGGGAATCGTCATGAGTCTGAAGATCCAGTACCTCAAATCACGGCCAGTTGGAAAAGTGACCTTCCAACTGCCGGCCGAAGCGGCGCCCGATGCATCGACGGTACACCTGGTCGGTGATTTCAACGATTGGGATGAAACGTCCACATCCATGACCCGACTCAAGAACGGGTCCTTCAAGGCCGTCGTGGAACTGGAGCGCGACCGTTCGTACGGCTTCCGTTACCTGATCGACGGCGACCACTGGGAGAACGATTGGGACGCGCACTCCTATCGCCCTCACCCGTTCGGGGACGGCGACAACGGCGTGGTCGACGTATGACCCCAGCGGTCGGCGATCCGGACTGCCTGGGCCTCCATCGCATGGTGGGGGCCCCTTTTTCTTGACCCACGGGGATACGGCGCCTATTCTCCAGCGGACCATGAAACGGGGTCAGTGAGCCTCGTATGGAAGAGCCCACCTTTAAATCGGCGTCTGTGAGCGCCGCAAGGAGGCACCCCGAGATGCAATTCAGCACCGCGCCCGTCGCCCACATTCCTCATCCCAATCAGCCCCTGTCGTCGGTTCAGCGCCGTGAAGTGCGCGATGTCGTGATGCGCCGCGCCAGCGCCTATCTCGACCGCCGCGGCATGACCGAAACCGCCCGTGACGGCCACATCGAGTTCGACGCCGCCGGACTGAGCCGCGACGAGCTGAGCGACCTGCAGGAGGGCCTGGTCAAGCACGTGGCCCGCAAGCTGAACGTGGAGCAGATCGGCGGCGCCTGCGTCACCCGCCTCGACCGCATCCTCAATGCCGACCATCCGCGTCTGACCAGCGACGAAGCCGCCGAACTTCTCGCCCGTCGCGGTTACGGTCTGGAGCGCGACCTGCCCCACGCCGCCGCCGCCGTCTTGACGGACTGGTGCGGCGGGCTGCCCGTCCACATCGCCCATGGGGCCGACGGCGGGTCCTACGTTTTGCCCTATGCCGGCGAATGCAGCCGCAGCACCGCCGACGGTGCCGTGAGCATCGACATGACCCGGCTGCTCCAGTTCCTGATGGGTGTGGAGCGTCCGGAGGACGCGCTGCCGCCGAAGTGTCAGCGCCGCATAGCCTGAGCAGATGAAGAAGAGCCACCGCGAGGCTGCGGGGGCTCTTTCTTTGTCATCGCCTGAGTCGGGGAGGCTACAGGACGGCGAGAGCCGCCTCGTAGTCGGGCTCGGTGATCGTCTCGTCCACCTGCTGGGTGTAGACGACCTTGCCGTGCTCGTCGATCACCACGACGGAGCGGGCCATCAGGCCGGCCAGCGGACCGTCGGTGATCAGCATGCCGTAGTCGCGGGCGAAGTCGCCGCTGCGGAAATCCGACGCCGAGACGACGCCCTCGATGCCTTCGGCCGTGCAGAAGCGCTTGTGGGCGAAGGGCAGGTCCTTGGACACGCACACGACGGCCGTGTTCTCCAGGCCCGCGGCCTCCACGTTGAAGCGGCGCACGCTGGCGGCGCAGACGTCGGTGTCGAGGCTCGGGAAGATGTTCAGGACCACCTTCTTGCCGGCGAAGTCGGCGAGGGTCACGTCGGCGAGGGTCGTGCCGACCAGGGTGAAGGCGGGGGCGTTGGCGCCTACGGCGGGTAGGTTCCCGACGGTGTGAAAGGTGTTCCCTTTCAGGGTGAAATCGGCCATGGGATCGCTCCTCGGGTTCGGTCGGAAAAGGGAGCGGCGCGGCCTATGGGGCCGCGCCGGGCTGGGGACATCATACCTTCAATCGCTCAGCGCGCCAGGGTCAACTTCACGCTTCGGGTCTGGTCTGCGGTCTGCAGGGTGGCCAGGTACACGCCCGAGGGGAGGGCGCGGCCATCTCCGTCGCGGCCGAGCCAGGGGAAGGTGTGGCGGCCGGCCGGTTTCACCCCTTCGAAGACCGTGTCGACCAGGCGACCGCGGGCGTCGTGGACGGTCAGCAGTACACGTTCCGGCGTGGGCAGGTCGAAGCTCAGCGTCGTGCTGGGATTGAATGGATTGGGGTAGGCGGCGCTGAGCACGAGGGCCGTCGGGACGGGGTCGCCGTCGGGTGCGCCGGGTTCGTTGGGCACGACGCCGGCGAAGAGGTTCTTGAAGATGCGGGCCCGCGAGGTGCCGCCGCCGCCCACGATCAGGTCGTAGTCGGAGACCAGGGGCTGGACCAGGACGCTGTCCGCGGCGGTGGGGCCGGTCAGGTCGAAATCGGCGGCCAGGATGGGCGACCCCGGATCGGAGATGTCGTACACCCGCAGGCCGCCGGCGCCGTTCTGGACGTAGAGTCCCGCGCCGGAGCACTGGACGGTGCGGGCGTCGAGGTCGTCGAGCACGGCGTAGGGCTCGGTGTCGGTGACGACGCCGTCGTCGCAGCGCCAGAGTTCGAGGCCGGAGGTGCCGCGGGCCAGGTAGATCACATCCACGGTGTTCCACCAGGAACGGACGGCGAAGTCGTCGAACAAGTGGATGAACAGACCCAATTCCGTAGTGGGGATGCCGTCTTCGATACGGTAGGCCAACAGGCCGCCTCCTGCATCGACGAAGAGCAGGTCGTCGAGGACCGCGATGTCCGTCGGGCTGAAGGGTAAGGGAAGGGTCCAGGACGGCACCGGGAATCCGGATCCCTCCGTATCCCAACCCGTCAGCTTGTCGGTGCCACTGAAATGGATCGCCCCGATCGGCGTGTTGATCACTTCCTCCCAGGGGAGGTCCATGTCGTAACCGAGCGACATGGGTGCTTCGGCGTCGGTGATGTCGAACAATTCGCGTTTCTGCCCGGCGATCGTCAGGTAGGGCCCCACGATCTCCGCGTTCGTATTGCGGCCGCCGAGGTGGTGGACCCAGGTCGGCGTGCCGGCGAGCTTGGTGTCGCTGATCATGACCCAGCCGTCGTCGAGGTCGAAGACCGCGTTGCCGTGGACCACCCCTTCGAAGTCGGCACCGCCCCACAACAGGTCCCGCTGCATGAGCACCGGAGGACTGACAGAGCCGTCGTAGAACGACACCTGATGTTTGCGCACGGTGCAGATCGTTCCCTGCTGAGCGGCGAGGCGCACACCCTTACGGTCATCCTGGATCAACATCGGGATGTTGTTCACCAGAGCGGGATGAGCCGGGTCCGCGATGTCGAAGATGTCCAGGGACTGCCGGTTGCCTGCGTAGAGCCGGTTCCCGTCGACGACCGGGGCGCGTTCTTCCCAGCG
>CALEMW010000087.1 GCA_937910695.1 uncultured bacterium | reverse complement strand
TTCCCGGTGAAGCCGTGAGCACCGGGACAATCGCACGCTACGTCCAAGGCGCCTACGCCAAGCCGGCGTATGCCGTCGAGAGCTTCGACGTGCGGGCGTGGCCGGGCCTTGCCATGGTCGTGGATGCGTTGCAACTCGGTGGCTATGAGGTCGGATACTGCGGGGAAGCCACGGCGCACAAGCACGCGGTGATCCTGGTGAGCATCACAAGCGGCTGCGACTGGTGGAGCTTTATCGCCGAGCGGGAGCGCTGGCGGCCGGGAGATTATACCGTCATCGTCGGCGGGCCCGGGTGTCTCAACGTCCGGCCCTTCCTGTGCTGGTTCGATGTGGCGGTGTTTGGGCGAGCCGAGGATCTGATCGTGATGCTCGTCCGGGAGACGCTGGCGGGCCACCGGATGGACCATCCTTCGGTCTGCTACGCCGACAGCTTCGCCATGGATCGCACCTACCAGATCGCCCAGGCATCTCAGCCGTGGCCCCACTCTGTCCGCCTGGAGAGTGGCAAGCTCTGGACGGAGCGAGCGATCGGGTGCCAGCGGAAGTGCCTATTCTGCGCCTATACATGGCAGCGGCGAAACATCGGCGGTGACCAATCTGGATCTGGTGCCGCTGACGCAATGTGGAATCGTCCAGATGATGAGGTGACCGTTTTCGATCTGGACCTTGCTCGCCCAGGCACCTGGCCAGGGTTCCGCATTATCGGCATGGACGGAATGTCGGAGCGGTTGCGCCGGGCCATCAACAAGCCGATCACTCGGGACATGCTGCGCAGCCTGTTCGCCGGGCTATGCCAGCGCACAGACCAGCACGAGGTGAAGGTCTACAACATCGTCGGATACCCCACAGAGACCAAAGACGACTGGCGCGAATTCCTGGACGATCTCCGCTCGGTTGACTCGATGGCCTCCAAGGGCAAACAGTGGAAGCTGGTCGTGCATTGCACGCCGTTTCGTCCGATGCCGGCCACACCCGCAGCCTGCTGGCCGATGGCCAAGACGGAGCATCGGGGGCAGATCGCCGCAACGCTCAAGAGCGCCAGTAATCCAGGGCAGGTGTTCTACCAGGGTAACCGCTTCTGGGCGCTGGAGAGTCTAGGGACGGACTCGCTCCCGACTGTGGCGCTTGATGCCGTGGTCATTCGAGGAACCGAGGCAGACTCGGAGAACGTGGGCCGCATCGCCCGCACCCGCAAGTTCTGGAACGCAGACACCGCAACAAAGCTGGCCACTCTCGCCAAGTGCTTTGACCTCGACACGCTGTTTGGTGAGTTCATCGCGGAGACGCTGCCGACCCGCAACCTGCGGACCTACGCCAAGGTTGAGCGGTCGTGGGGTAGGCGGCCGTGGGCGACGTGACCGCCCCCGCCCCACCCCTCGGAAGCGTGGTCAAGATCCTGGACTGCCTCCAGCCTCGCCCGCGTCTCTCGGTTTCGGAGTGGTCTGATGCCTACAGGGTGATCCCTGCGGGCACGTCCCCCGAGCATGGCCAATGGCACACGGACCGGACACCCTACCTGCGCGGCATCCTCGATTCGGTCAACGAGCCAGGGGTTGACACCGTTGCGCTGATGATGGCCAGCCAGATGGGCAAAACGGAATTCTTGCTCTGCCTCCTCGGCTACTACGTGGACCAGGACCCGGCACCGATTCTGCTCGTTCAGCCGACCATCGAGGCCGTCGAGAGCTTCTCGAAGGAGCGCATCGAGCCTGGATTCCGGGCCAGCCCCACGCTCAGGAACAAGCTCGAATCGGGGAAAGACGATCGAGGGAGCAGCCGCAAGAGCAGCCAGACGATCCGGCTCAAAATGTTCCCTGGTGGCTACATCGCAATGGCGGGTTCGAACGCTCCGGCGGGCCTGGCCAGCCGCCCGATCCGAATCGTGCTCTGCGATGAGATCGATCGCTTCGCTGAAAGCTCTGGCACCGAGGGCGACCCCATTGCCCTGGCCTTCCAAAGAACTTCAAACTTTGAACATAATCGCAAACGCATCCTCGTCTCTACCCCCACCATCGACGGCATGTCCAAGATTCAGGACTGGCACGCGCAAGGCGACCAGCGACAATTCCACGTCCCATGCCCGCATTGCGGATCGCTCCAGGTCCTACAGTGGGAGCGCTTAACCTACAAGGATGCCGAAGGCAAGCGAGACCTCGAGCACGTCCACTACCTTTGCGAGCATTGCCGCGGGCGCATCGAGGAGCACCACAAGCCTGGCATGCTGGCCGCCGGCGAGTGGATCGCCCAGGTGCCGGGCGGGGCCAACGGATCGGGCAAGGTGGTGAGCTTCGGCGACCTCTCTGCGCTCTACTCGCCATGGGTGAAGTGGCGCACGCTGGTTGAGGAGTGGACGAAGGCCCACGACAACCGAGACCGCAAGGGCTTGCAGGAGTTCGTCAACCTGCGCCTCGGCCAGCCCTTCGTGGAGCATCAGCAGACGATCGCTGTTGAGTACCTTGAGCGGCGCCGGGAGTACTATGATGCCGAGGTGCCCGAGGGTGTGCTGCTGCTGACCGCTGGCGTGGACGTGCAGGATGACCGCCTCGAAATGGAGGTCGTCGGTTGGGGGGTAGGCAAGGAGAGCTGGGGTATTCAGTATTTCATCGCCATGGGCAGCCCCGGGGATGCTGCGGTCTGGCAACTGCTCGACACCTACCTTGCGCAGACGTGGCAAGCCACGGATGGCCGGCGCATGGGCATCTCCTGCACCTGCGTCGACTCGGGTGGGCACTATACCTCAGAGGTCTACCAATTCTGCCGGGCCCGGGAGGCAAGGTACATCTGGGCAATCAAGGGCGGCAAGGATGGCCCTGGGCAGCCGGCCGTGGGGAAGCCGACCAGAAACAACAGGTTTAATGCTGCGTTGTTCACGCTCGGCGTCCACGACCTGAAGGGAATCCTCATGTCCCGCCTGATGATTGACAGCCCCGGCCCTGGGCATTGCCACTTCCCCCGGGAGCCAGAGCGAGGCTACGGCCCCAAGTTCTTCGACGGCCTGCTCTCAGAGAAGCACATCGTCGTCCAGCGCGGGGGCGTGAAAAAGCACACATGGAAGAAGATTCACGACCGCAACGAGCCGCTGGACTGCCGGGTGTACGGCACCGCCGCACTGGAGATGCTCAACGTGAACCTTGAGCAGCTGGCCGAGCGCATCCGTGCCGCCAGCATGGGCGTCCAGCCCGCTGCTGCTCGTTCAGGTGCCCAGCGCGGCCGCCGAGTTCTGAGCCGGGGGGTCTCCTGAATCTACGAATCGAAGCACCGCAATCTACGAATCAAAGAAAAGTGTTGACACCCTGCAACTGAACCTGCGAAGATCGGGCATTCTCGAAGAATTGCAGGCGGGACCCAATGGCAGCGTGGACACTTGCCCAGGCGCAGGAGCATCTTGCGGCGTGGATGGCCGCAGATGAAGCGTGCGCTGCCGGGCAGTCCTATGCCATCGGCTCGCGCAGCCTGACCCGCTCCAACGCAAGCGAAATCACAAAGAAAATCACCTTCTGGCGCAACGAGATAGAGAAGCTCCAGCAGGGCGTAGCCGGTGGCGTGCGCGTGATGCGCATCGTCCCCCGGGACTGACGTGGGCATCCTCGACAAGCTCGCACCCATGCCTGCCCTGCGCCGCTTCGTCGGCCGGGCTGCGCTGGAGGTGGCGAACTACGGCTACGACCGGCACGGCGCCAGTCGCACCCGCAAGGCGCTTCTGGGCTGGCTCAGCAAGGCGGGTAGTCCAGACGAGGACATCACCGCCAACCAGCCAAAGCTGAGGGAGCGCAGCCGTGACCTGTTCATGGGCGCGGCGCTGGCCCGGGGCGCGCTGAAGACGATTGAGCGCAACGTCGTTGGCTCTGGGCTGAAACTCAATTCACAGATCGATGCCGTGGCCCTCGGCCTCAGCGAAGACGAAGCTGACGCGTGGGAGGAGCAGGTTGAGCGAGAGTTCGCTCTCTGGGCCGACACGCAGAACTGTGACGCAGCTCGCACGCTGACATTTGGGCAGATCCAGGCCCTGGCCATCCTGTCGCAGATGATGTCGGGCGACGTGTTCGCCATGCTCCCAATCATCAAGCGGGCGGGCAGCATCTACGACCTGCGGGTGCAGCTACTCGAGGGTGACCGGGTCTGCGACCCTCCAATGACCGGGGCGCAGACGGCCAACATCTATGCGGGCATCGAGCTTGGCCAATACGGCGAGCCGGTGGCCTACCACGTCGCCCGATTCCATCCTGGGAGCTCGCAGGATACCTACTCGGGATGGTCGTCGACCTATGTGACGGTGGGCAACCCGCAGGCCCCGCAGCTCGTGACAAACGAGTGGAAGCGAGTCTCTGCCTTCGGCTTTCGCAGCGGCCGGCGCAACATCCTGCACCTGTTCGAGCCGGAACGGCCGGAGCAGCGACGCGGTACGCCAGTTCTGGCCCCCGTCATGGAGGCGCTGAAGCAGCTTGGCCGGTACACCGACGCTGAGTTGATGGCTGCAGTGGTGAGCGGATTTTTCACCGCGTTCATCAAGAGCGAGCAGCCGTCGGCCGCACCGCTCGGAATCGGCGGGACATCGCTGATTCCGAATGCGGAGCAGGTCGACTCAGCCGACGCCAACAGCGTGGAGCTCGGCAACGGCATGGTCGTGGCCCTGGCCCCGGGCGAGTCCGTCGACATCGCCAACCCTGGGCGACCCAACACGGCGTTCGATGGCTTCGTGTTGGCAGTGCTCCGGCAGATCGGCTCAGCGCTGGAACTGCCCTATGAGCTGATCCTGAAGAACTTCGTTTCGAGCTACTCGGCCAGTCGGGCCGCACTGCTCGAAGCATGGAAGATGTTTCGCACCCGGCGAACATGGATGGCTTTGACTTTTTGTCAGCCGATCTATGAAGAGTGGCTGGCCGAGGCCGTGGCCAAGGGCCGCATCATCGCCCCGGGCTTTTTCAGCGATCCCGCGATCCGGGCAGCGTGGTCTGGTGCTGAGTGGTACGGCCCTGCAGCTGGCCAACTGGACCCACTCAAGGAGGTCGCCGCAGCGGTGATCCGGGTCGACGAAGGCTTCTCCAGCCGGGCCCGTGAGACCTCCGAGCTGACTGGCTCCGACTGGGGCAAGCTGAACCGGGTCAGGGCGAGAGAGGAGCGGATGCGTCGAGAGGCCGGGCTTTCCAGCGGTCGGCCGGAAGTGGCCGACGATCCGCCCAAAGACGACGAGGAGCAGTAATGACGACGAAGCGGGCGCCGCGCCAGTGGTACAGCATCAAGGCGCTCTCGGACGGGCTGACCGCCGAGATCAACGTCTACGACGAGATTGGCCCGTCGTTCTGCGGTGAGCCGGCGGTGAATGCTGCCAGCTTCGGAGCGGAGTTGGACGCACTGCCCGCGACCGTCAAAACGATCCGGGTGCATGTCAACTGCCCCGGCGGAGACGTCTTCGACGCCCTCACAATCGCCAACCGGTTGAAGGCCCAGCGTGAGGAAAAGGGACGGACCGTCGAGGGTGTGGTCGAGGGTGTGGCAGCATCGGCGGCGACGATCATCACCAGCGCGTGCAACCCTGTCCGGATCGCGGACAACGCGTTGATGATGATCCACAACCCCACCGTTGGCGGTCGCGGCGACGCCAAGGCTATGCGGAAGATGGCCGACCTGCTCGACCGCACCCGCGACTCCATCATTGCCACCTATCGCTGGATCAGCAGCAAGACGATCGAGGAACTCGGCGCCTTGCTCGATGCTGAGACATGGATGGGTGCAACGGAGGCCGTGGCCAACGGCTTTGCTCACGAGATCATCGGCGGCGTCTCCGTGACCGCCAGTCTGCGCGAGTCCAGCGTGGCCCGCCTGGGCGAGATTCCGGAGGCGCTCCGCCCGCAGATTGATGCTCTGGTGGCCCGCTCAAACGAAGGAGCGCGCGACGATCTTCAGGGCGGCCATCGACTGCACGAGTCGTTGCTGATGGAGGCACTCGACCGCGAGAGCTTGACCGCCCATGCTCCGGACCTAGTGCAGGCCCTGCTCGATGAGGGGCACGCCGCCGGTCTTTCCGATGCGCAGTCTGTCCATGCCACTCCGCCGGTCGAACAAGCGATCGATCGGGCGCTGGTCGAAGCAAAGGCACCGGCCCTGGTTCGGGCATTGCTCGACGAGGGGAGGGTCGAAGGCATCAACGCCGAGCGCGCCCGCATCAAGGCCCTGGAGGCAAACATGCTTCCCGGCCATGGTGCCCTGCTGGCGGCAGCCAAGTACGGCGTCGAAGCCGCAGACGGCAAGCCGGCCGTCGAGCCGATGACCCCCGAGGCGTTCTGTATGGCCCTGGTCGCCGCCGAGCGCAACCACCGGGCTGCGCACCTGATGAACGCCGAGCGCGACGCCACGGACGCAAGCGAAGGAATCCACCCAAGTGCGGCCCCTACCGGGCAGAGTGACGAAGCACTCCTGAGCCACCTGGTCAAGGTCGGCGGCGCTGCCGCATCAACGACCCCGCGGAGGAAATGAGATGAGCAGCAGCACCGAGAGCACCACCTACCTGAACCTTTTGGCCGGCGATCAACAGGACCTCGTCTCCGAGGCCGAGACGCTGGACCTGGGGCAGGATCTCGCAGCGGCCGATGCCGTGGGCAAGATCCTCCGGGCCATCGGCGTGGCCGCTGCCGATACCGGCAACACCGGCGAGGGCGACATCTCCGGCGAGGCCCTCGGCGCGCACTCGAAGATCGGAACCTACACGGCCACCTGCACGGCCATCGGCGCCCCTGCGGTCTTCGCCGTGGTCGACCCGGACGGTGAACGCCTCGCCGACGCCGTGGCTGAAGTGGCGTACGACGGCCCGATCGCCTTCCTGATCGAGGCATACGGCGTGGCCTTCGCGGTCGGCGACATCTTCACGGTGATCGTCGGCGCCGGCAGCCTCGAAGTGACCGCACTGGACAGCACCGCGGTCGATGGCTCCGAGGACATCTATGGCGTGCTGGCTGAGGACTGCGACGCCTCGCTGGCCGCCACCCCCTGCACCGTCTACACCAAGGGCGAGTTCAACAGGGACGTGGTCGGGTTCACGGGCACGGACACCTACGCCACCTACCAGGCTGAGGCCCGCAAGATCGGGATCATCTTCCGGGACACCGTCTCGGCCGCCTGATCCTGAGAGCCTGAACGCAACAGAACAACGGGCCGATGGCCCGCAGAGATGGAGGCTACCATGGCCATCGACCTGTTCGAGCCCCGCACCATGGGGCGCATGCTCCTCGAGCGCAAGAGCCCCAAGGGCTTCATCCGCAGCCTGTTCTTTCGGAACGAGGTGCCCAACGATACCGAGCACATCGACTTCGATATCGAGACGCGGGTGCGCCTCATGGCCCCCTTCTCCAGCTCGAAGCTGCCGGGCCAGGTCGTGGACGATCAGGGCTACACCACGAAGTCGTTCACCCCGCCGCTGATCAACCCCAAGAAGGTGACCACGGCCGAGACCTTGCAAAAGCGACTGCCGGGCGAGAACGTCTACTCGCAGCAGAGCCCCGACGAGCGCGCCGCCGCCCTGCTCGGGAAGAACCTCGGCGAGCTCGAGGACATGATCATCCGCCGCGAGGAGTGGATGTGCATGCAGGCCGCCTTCCTCGGCCAGGTCCCCGTGGTCGGCCCCGGCGTGAACGTCACGATCGACTTCGGCCGCAACGCAGGCAACACGGTGGGGCTGCTCGCAGCATCCGAACGCTGGAGCGCAGGCACCGCGGACATCCCCAAGAACCTGCGCGACTGGAACCGCACCATGGTCCAGCGCTGCGGGGTCGGCGCTGACGTGGCCATCCTCGGCCAGGCCGCCGCCGATGCGCTGCTGAACAACAGCGCCCTGCGTGGCCAGCTCGAAACGCTGCGCATGGACATGGGGCAGATCGCTCCCGAGTACATGGAGGCCAAGGGCGTCACCTACCTCGGGCGGCTCAAGGGGACGGCGATCGACCTCTGGTCCTACGACGAGTGGTACATCGACCCCAACAACCCCGGAGCGGGCGAGCAGGCCATGATGAGCAGCAAGTTCGTGCTCGTCGGCTCCACTCGGGCGCAGACCGAGCTGGCCTATGGGTCTGTCCCCGTGGCCACCGGCACGGACGGCGGAGCGAGCATCTCGCTCGTCTCCGGCCAGCGCGTGCCCGAGTCCTGGATCGAGAAGGAGCCGGCTGCCCGCTTCATCAAGGTTTCGGCCCGTCCCCTGCCGATCCCGACGCAGGTCAACGCCTTCCTGACCGCGCAGGTCGTGGCGTAGCGTGACCCTGCGCGACCAGCTCCTGCTCGACCAGGCCGTCTTCCTGAACGAGGACGACTTCGGCGAAACGGTCGTCATCGACGGCGTGTCCATTGTGGCCGTCGTCGATGACGACTTCACCGACGAGCAGACCAGGGGGCCATCTGAGATTGAGGTCGGAGTCTTTGCCCGGCACAAGCGGCTGCACTTCGCCACCGGGCAGATTGATCGTCCAGTGGAAGGGCAGCGCCCGATTCTCGGGACCGGAGCAACGGCAGAGAAGTGGTACGTTCGCCGCTGCACGGAAGCTGAGGGGATGCTCGAAGTGGTGCTGGAGAGGCACGAAACCTGACCGGAGGCGATCGTGGTCGAGTTCAAAAATGAACAGATCGACCGTGCGGTGGCCATGCTTCGGCACATCCCTGGTGCTGCTGAGAAGGCCATGGCTCGGGCGATCAACCGTGCGATCAAGTCGGCCAGAGCTGCGACGGTAAAGCAAATCCGCATGGTGTATCGAGCGCCGGCCAGCGCCATCCGGCTTTCAATCGGGAAGCCCATTATGGCCACGCCGCAAAAATTGAGAGCAAGTCTGACGACGAAGGGAAGACGGCTTACGCTCTATGATTTTGGCCCCACTCCGAAAAGGGAAGGGACAGGAGGCCCAGGGAAAAGGGCGCTGCGTATCGCTGTCAGAAGAGACAGCATGGTAAAGGCATTCCGCGGGGCTTTTGTGATCAAGGCTGACTCCGGAAAGATGCACGTTGCTGTGCGGTCAAAAAGCAAGTTCGTCATCAGCAAAAAGACGGGCAAGCGGGTGCAGAAGATACGTGCGCTGTACTCTCCAGCGGCAGCGCAGATGGCAGGCAAAAAGAAAGTGATTGAAGCCGTCGAAGCCGCAGCGCAGATTCAACTCGACGCTAGGCTCGACCATGAGATCAACGCCATCCTGAACAAATACGACAAGCCAGGGCGCCGCCGATGACCATCAACGACCTGATCGAGCGCCTCGTGACCCTGGTCACGTCCGTCGTCGAGGATCTCCGCATGGAGACTGCCGACGGAAGCGCAGCCCGAGCCCCTGTCGTCATCGCCGGCATGGTGGGCCCGCCCCGCTCTGCCACGGAGCAGCGGCCTCCGTTCATTGTCGTGAGGCCCATGAACGGCTCTGACGACCAGGACGATAGCCGTTGCACCGTGCAGATGATCCTGGAGACGCACGGCGAGGACGCGACCGCAGTCTGGGATCAGTGCGTGCTGATCCAGAGGTTGCGGGCGGCACTGACAGCAAACCGAACGCAGGGGCCATTCCACATGGACCTGCCCCTGACGTGGACGATCTTCGAGAACCAGCCGCAGCCCATCTGGGCAGCGAGCATCACGACGACGTGGATCATCCCCCAGGCCGAATGGCTGGAGCAGGACTGATTCTAGGCGGGATGGAGCAGCCCGGCAGCTCGGCGGACTCATAATCCGCAGGTCGTAGGTTCAAATCCTACTCCCGCTACCGATTGAGACCATCGCCGGCCCGGAGCCGGGAGGAGCAGAGCATGGCCTTCGAGCATGGCGTGTATATCAGCGAGGTGCCGACCTCCGTTCGTCCACCAACCACGGCCGAGGCCGGTCTGCCCGTCGTGGTTGGCGCATCGCCGGTGTGCCTCGGCGACCGAGCGAACGTCAACAAGCCCGTGCTCTGCACTTCGCTTGCCGAGTTCAACTCCGAGATGGGCTTCATCGGTGCTGGCGACCTGGCGGACTATTCGCTCTGCCGGATGGCGCAGGTCCACTTCGGCCTCTATGGGATGCAGCCGATCATCGCGATCAACGTGCTGAATCCCGATGACGCCGGCCACATGGACGCCGTCCCGCGAGCCGCCTTCGCGTGGGCTGCTGCCGAGATGAGCCAGACCATCAGCGTCCACGGTATCGACCACGAGACCGTGGTGCTCGACGATGGGGCCATGGTGCCGGTGGCGTACACGCTGACCACCGACTACACCCTGGCCTACGACACCGACGGCTACACGGTCGTCACCCGTCTGGCCGGCGGCGGGATGGGAGCAGGGGCGCTGCCGCTCTGCCATCTCACCTACTCAAAGATGGACCCTGCTGGCGTGGACACCACGGACATCATCGGCGCAGCTTCGGTCACGGCCAACACCGGACTCTACTGCATCGAGGATGTGTACCCTCGCCTGCAGAAAGTGCCCGGCATGATCCTTGCCCCCGGCTACTCGCACGAGCCGACGGTCGAGGCCGTCATGGTCGCCAGGGCAGCGAGCATCAATGGCGTGTTCAAGGCGCTGGTCGTGGTCGATCTGCCGGCCGATGGCTACGACATCTCCGATTATGCCGACTGCGCCGCGTGGAAGTCGAGCAACGGCTACACGGCCGCCGCTCTCGTCTGCTGCTGGCCGAAAGTCACGGACGGGACGGACATCTACGAGCTGTCCTGCCACTTCGCAGGCCTGGCCAACAAGACCGACGCGGGCGAAGGGGCCGGCGTGCCCTACGTCTCCCCGAGCAACAAGGCCACGACCGGAGTGACGGGTGCCTGCCTCGACGATGGCACCGAGGTCTTCCTGACCCTGGCGCAGGCCAACACGCTCAATGAGAACGGGATCGTGACCGCGCTGAACTGGACGGGCTGGCGGCTCTGGGGCAACCGGACCGCGGCCTACCCGGCATCGAGCGACCCGAAGGACGTGTTCATCCCGATCAAGCGCATGATGCTCTGGCTGGGCAACACGCAGGTGCTGACCTACTTCGGCCGTGTGGACTCTGCGCTGAACCGACGCCTGATCGAGTCGGTGGTGGATTCGTCCAACATCTGGCTGAACGGGCTGAAGGGCCAGGGCGCCATCATCGCTGGGGAGACCGTCTTCGCTGAGGCAGACAACCCGACCACGGATCTGCTGGCGGGCAAGATGAAGTTCCGCACCTATTGGACGCCGCCGCCCCCGGCCGAGTCGATCTCATTCCTCAACGAGTACGACGCCGCGGCGCTGGCCACCCTGTTCGGCTGATCGGCAGCAACCGCAGGCATCTGACGACCGTTGAGCCGGGGCGCTGACCCCGCTGGAGAGCCCCATGGCGAACAAGACGAGCGAGAAGCTGAGCAACTTCGAGGTCTACGACGGCGTGCTGGGCCGCCTGCTCGGCCTGGCGGACGTGGAACTGCCGACCATCGAGTACCTCAGCGAGACCATCTCCGGGGCAGGGATCGCCGGCGAAATCGACTCTCCCACCCTGGGTCACGTCTCGGCGATGGCCATGACGCTGAAGTTCCGGGTACATGAGCCGGAGGCGATCAAGCTGCTCGCCCCCAAGGCGCATGCGCTGGAACTCCGGGGCGGCATCCAGCGGTGGAACGGCTCGACGGGTGAGTACGAGATCCGCCCGCTCAAGATCGTGACCCGCTGCGTGCCGAAGTCCGGGCCGCTGGGCACCCTGGCCCCGGGCGCCATGCAGGAGCCCACGATCGAGTTCAGCGTCAAGTACATCAAGGAATTCCTCGACGGAAAGGCGCTGCTCGAGATCGACCCCAACAACTACATCTGCGTGATCGACGGGGTGGATTACCTCGCCGATCTGCGCACCGCTCTGGGGCTGTAGCAGCCCTGACGCGACAAGCCATGGGAGGAGACGCCCGTGATCATCAAATTGAAGCGGCCGGTGGAATACTGCGACAAGCGGTACGAAGAGATTGACCTGGACTTTGACGGGCTGACGGGAGCCGATTCGCTGAGCGTCTCGGCCTCGCTGCGCAAGCGGTTCCCTCGGGAGCCGGTCATGCAGCCTGAGACCGACGAGCGCTACCTCGTTGCTCTGGCCGCTCGTGCGTCCAAGATCGATCAGGAGTTTTTTTCCCTGCTCGCCCTGGCCGACTTCACGATGGTCAAGTTCGAGGCGCAAGCTTTTTTGCTCGGTGCGGCGGGTGCTTTGGAGCCGGAAGCATCGCCGCCTGCGACAGAGAGCTGAGGCAGGCTGCCGTCAAGCTGGCCATGGCCACGACTTCTGCCGTGGGCTACTGGCTTGAGCAGCCCCTCGTTGATCTGCCCGAGTGGATCGAGATCGTGGCCGAGGAACTGAAGGCGCAGCAATAGGGGCATCCGATGGCGAAGGGGCGGACATACGAGCTCGCCTTCAAGATCGGCGGTGCCCTGTCGAGTAGCTTCGGGAAGGCCACCGGCGCCGCCGCCGCCAAGCTGAGCGATCTCCAGCGGAAGTCCGCGCAGCTGGCAGCCCGCCAGCAAGCGCTGATGAAATTCAAGGCTGTCGGCTCTGCCTTCGGCAACGTGGCAACGCAGGCCGCAGGGCTCGCCCTGGGCATCACCGGAGCCGCCACTGCCGCAGGGTACGGGCTGTTTCGCCTCGCCGACGCCACGTCAAAGGTTGGTGACGAGGTAGCGAAGAACGCCCAGCGTTTCGGCCTGACCACCGACGCCTACCAGGAACTTGCCCACGCAGCGCAACTCAGCGGGACGTCGATCAACGAGGTTGCCGTTGGCTTCCGTGGCTTCTCCCGCGTACTCGACGACGCCAAGAGCGGGACGAAGACCGCCATCGAAGCATTCTCGAAGCTCGGCCTCGACCCCTCCGACATGAAGGATACAGATCAGGCGCTCGAGCTGATCGCTGATCGCATCGCTGCCCTACCGGACGGCCTCGAAAAAACCAACGCCGCCATGGAGCTGTTCGGGAAGGGTGGCACGGCCATGATTCCCCTGCTCAATGCGGGCGGCAAGGGCATCCGGGGAATGCGTAAAGAGGCGCATGATCTGGGCCTCGTGTTGAGCAAGGAAGCCACCAAGAAATCAGAGGAATTCCAAGATAACCTGCTTCGCATGAAGCAAACCTTCCTGGGCCTGCGCAACACCATTGGCTCTGCGCTGATCCCTGCCTTCTCCGACCTGTTCGCTCGCATCTCCAAGTGGTTGCTCACGAACCAGGGCAAGGTCCGTGCCTTTGCTGACAGGATCGCCGCGTGGTCTGTGACCGCCGTCCCCGAAGCGCTCAAGCTGGTCGCAGCCCTTGGCCGTCTGGCTGATCGGATCTATTCCGCAGCGAAAGCCGCCGCTGACTTTCTGGGCGGGTGGGACAATCTGCTGATCGCCTTCGCCGCGTTTAAGGCAGCCAAGGTCGCATGGGCCGTTGCCGAGCTGGGCTATGCCATGGCCTCCGCAATCCCAGCGGCGTGGGGACTCGCTGCAGCTTTGCTGGCCAACCCGGTCACATGGATCGTCGCTGGAATCCTGGCCGAGATCGCAGTCATTGTGCTGGCGATCAAGTATTGGGACCAGTGGACCGGCTGGCTCAAGCAGGCCAATGGGTGGATCGAGGTCGTCGGTGCTGCCCTCGTCGTGATGAGCGGCGGGATGCTGCTGATCCCGGTGGCCATCCTTGAGGTTATCCGCCACGGCGACAAGCTGACCGCGATGTGGGACACGGCCAAGACCGCCGTGCTCTCCTTCGCCGCCTCAGCATGGAGCAAGATCAAGGGCGTCTGGAGCGTGGTCAAGATGGTGGGCTTGGCGCTGTTCGAGGCCGTGACCTACTTTCAGACTCCGCTCTGGCGAGGCATTGCCCTCGTCGCTGCGCTCGCCGCCGCATTGACCAAGGGAGCGGCTCTCGTGCTCGGCTTCTGGGCCAGCGTCACATCCAAGATCACAAGCGTGCTCTGGGGCCTGGCATCTACCGTGCTCGGCCCTGTGGTCGATGTCTGGCTAGGATATTGGAAGCTGCTATTCAGCGGATTCGCCGCCATCTTCGACGCCATCAAGGGGCTTCTTGTCTCCGGCTGGATCTCCCTGACCGAGATGCTGTCCAGCGTCTGGTCGACATGGGGCGACACGGTGATCGCCACGGTCCGATGGGTCGCTGCCCGAGCGATCGAACTGCTCACCGCCCCGCTGCGCCTCGGACTGCAACTGGCCAGCATGATCCCCGGCTCAGCCGCTCCGAACCTGGCCGAACTCGTCGGCAAGATGCAGGGCGGGCTGGATGCTGGCACGGCCGCAGTCGAAGGGCCAACATCGCCGCTTGCAGCCGGCCGCGCCGCACTGGGCGCCCCTCTCACAGGGGCGGCGGGGATGGCAGGACGATCAAACACGGTCAACAGCACCATGAACCTTGGTGGTCTGACACTCAACGTCAACGGCGGCGACCCAGGCGCCGCAGCGTCAATCAAGC
>CALEMW010000086.1 GCA_937910695.1 uncultured bacterium | reverse complement strand
ATCGAGCGGCTGGGGGGGCGTGCTGAGGCCTAGATCAAGCTGCCGGAGGGCACCCTTGATCTTGCGGGCAACTTTCACAGAATTGACCATCCCCGACCTCGGTCAGATATGCGGAGATGCACACCTTACAGGAGACGAACGACTCAGACCAGAGGGTAGGGGCTGGGGAGGAGAAAGGGAGGAACTAGGGAGGAGAGGAACGACTCACCCCGGCGGGTACACCGACCGCAGCCACCCGATGTACTCCTCGATGGTCTGGCCGATGTGCTGGAGCTGATCCTTGGTGATGCTAAACGGTTTATCTTCGCCGTCGAGCGTCACTTCGTAGCCGTCGATGCTGGGGTCCCGGCGGTAGCTGGCATAGTGCCTCTCAAGCCGCTTTATTTCTTCGAGCCTCACGCCGTCGCCGCCTTCACCAGATGGTGACACGCATCTTCGAGGTGGGTGATGGCGATGGAGCAGTTGCGCTGCGCCATATCAAGTCTGGCGTTCTTGGCCTTGTTGGGAACATGCTCCGCGTCACCGACAGTCTCAGGCAGCATCGGCCGCGCCCACAGTTCCTCGGCCTTGGTCATCAGGGCCGCGCACAGCAGCTTGAGCGTGGCAACGTCGCTGTTGTAGCTGGGGTTGAAGTCGTGGCGCACGATGGCGAGGGCCACCTGTGAGGCCGATAAGGTCAGCGTAAACTCGACCGTCTTTTCCGGGTCTACTTGCGGAGCCGTGTTGTTGTCCATCGTGGTCATCAAATCAGCCCCTTATCTTTCAAAAGCCATTCCGGTGCGGTGAGCGTGAACAGGGGCCGAGTCGTTTTGCGGTGAGCGTGAACAGGGGCCGAGTCGTTTTGTCCAGCTCGGCCTGAGACTTCGGTACCCACACCCGGTTCAGCTCTCCGTCGACAATTGTGCCGTCGGTGACGAGCCACGCCTTCTCGGTCTCATGAACCAGATCGACGCCGACGTCTTCTAGGTCAGATTTATAGCTCATGCGACGACTTCCCAGTCCGTTGCAAGGAGGTCCGTCTGGCTGCAGAGCCGCGGTACCAAGTCCGCCTGAGCCGTCCTCATGAAGACGTAGGGCAGCGTCATCTTGGAATGCGCGTCGGGGACCCGCAGCTCAAGCCACATACCCCTCCCATTCCAGCCTCGACGTGAGACTCGTGCGCCGTCCCACATCTCCGAGACAGCCCAGCCGATACCGTTGTCTCGTCCATTGTCGGTCATTGTTGCAGCCTCCACTTATCATCACGATAGACGGAAACCACTCCCCTCGGCAAGCCCTAGCTTCGCCCCGCATGCGACCGTAGTCGGGCATGAACTTCGAGCGCACGATGGACGACTCAGGCAACGTCTTCAACTCGTCGGCCGCCCTGATCTGCTCCGCCTTGGTGTACTCGATGAGCTGTGGGCAGACCGGCTCAGAACCCGCCGTCGCGCAGGCGCTTATCGACATCGTCAGGAGTGTGAGGCCCAGCAGCGTTCGCATCGTCCATCCTCCGTTTGGTCTTGATGGCTCGGGCCTGCGTCTCGGCGCGCTCAGCGGCACGTCCCATCCCGATAAGTTTCAGAACGACTCCAAGGACAACCAGAGCGATGGCGCCGGCAACAGCGAGTTTCGCCCACACCCCCGAAAGAAACGAGGCGATCATGTGCTCACCACGTCGCCGGAGTTACGCTTCCGGATGTAGCGGATCACCATGTAGACCACCGCGCCGAAGGCGACGACCGACAGAGCAATCACGCCCAGCTTCATGGCGCCCTGAAGCGACAGGCCGACCGTCGTGATGCTCTCGATGATAGGCGTGATCTGGTCGATCTGGTCCGCGATGGACGCCGCACCGGCCGCGACCGAGACGCCGCCGGCGATCACCGTCTTGCTCAAGGCGGCGGGCTTGGCCTGCAGGGTCGGGTCGGCCACCGGCAGCGGCGGGCCTTCGGCTTGGCGATCGATGCCGGCCTGCCGCGCATAGGCGTCTGCCATCTTGGCCGAGTAGGACGCTACGGCGCCGGGGCCGTTGTAGTGCAGGGCGAAGGCTTTCCAGTCCTTCTCGCGCAGCGCCTTCAGGATTGGCGGGTTGGCCTTCACGAAGTTGATAAAGGCTTCCATGTCGGCGTCGTCGGGACCTTTGATGAAGTCCACGAACGCCTCGACGGTGTCGAAGCCGCAGGCCTTGTGGTTGAAACCCATGATCTGGAACAGGCCCCAGCTCGCCGACTTCAGCGCGGCCTCGCGGTCGAGCGCCATGGCGGCCTCGAGGCGGCCGTACTCGCCGGCACCGCCGACATAGAGCGAGCGGTCCCAGTCGCGGGTCGAGATGTTGGAGTGGGTGTCGTTCCAGCGATAGCCGGTCAGCTTGCCGAACCAGTGCGCCTCGAACAGGATCTTGGGACGCCCGTCGGGCAGGTTGTGACCGCCGCCGCTTTCGACTTCGGCGACGGCTAGGACGGCCACCGGATCGACATCGAGTTTGCCCGCGATGTCGGATGCTTTGGCGTAGGTGAAAGTCATCGCACAATTCCTTTGTCCACCTTGCCGTCGAGCTTTACATCGAGGTTCTTGAAGCCATCGCGTACAATTATTTTCATTTCGCGAATGTCCTCAACGACACGACTTTGCAGCTGCTGCGACATGGCTCGTTCGTCGCCGATGCGGCTAAGGATGCGGGTTGTTTTGGTGATGCGGGCATCCATCGACGTGAAGCCGATCACTGCCGAGGCAAGAAAGGTCGCTGCGGTCAGGACATGACCAAGGTTGATGGTCATGTCGAACTGGACGGAAGAGGACATCACCCTCTACCCACGAAACAGGGCGCACATAGAACACCAACCTCTCCGCAGTCCAGTTATCACAGATTTATCACAACTTGGGGTGTGTGCATACCAAATACGGTGGTTGAGGAAAGAGGCCGCGCTCACGAGGTCGCCGCCCCTGAACCGCGTCTACTACATGTAGTAGACGCGGCCCCCTCAATCGTAGGCGGGGACGACCTCCCGCCCATACTCATCGAGGCCCGACGACTCGGGACCCAGTGGCCCCATATCGACGTCCACCTCCAGAGAGTCAGGCTTGATCTGTGTCATCACGCCGGCATTCAGCCAGCGGTCGGCGAAGTAGCGGGTTCCTTGCGAGAACGAGTCGACGAAGTCGTCGTGCTTGGTCGTGCCGGGTCCTGAGTAGACGCAGACCTCGTCGAGCATCGGCTCCGCCCAAGACCTCGGCTCATGCGGCACATTCGACGACTCAGGCAGCCAGATGCGCCCGGCCGCAGCAACATGCGAGACGGCGTGAAGTCGGCTCAACTTGTCAGCGTGGCCGGGGTTGTAGGGCCAGCTGTCGATGCCTTCATTGGAGAGGGACTGCCGGAGGCTGATACCGCTGCCTCGATCCTCGACGATCAGGAGGTCGGGGTGTTTGGTCTGACGCTGGTATTGCGATGGCCCGACCTGCGGCTTGAAGATCAGGTTGTCGCGTTGGCCGTAGGTCGCTTTCATTTCCCGCCGCATGCGCGATATCAGCTCGGGGAACCCAAGCTGCTCATGCCAGCATTCGAGCAACATCATGTTCCAGCGCTTCTCGAAGGCGAAGACACCCCACACCGTCGTCGCGGTGTAGTCGGCCTCATAGCTCTTCTTGTTGAACGTCTTCTCGGTGAAGGCGGTGTCGGTGCTGACAAACACGAAGTCGAACCACGGCAGCGGTCGTTTGTGTGGCCACAGCTTCAACCAGCTGCGCTTGATGATGGCTGCCTCGCCGATATCGAGTAGTTCCCCCAACACTTCCTGTCGGTAGATTTGAGTTCCTTCGAGCTGCTTCAGCTCTTCGATGAACGACTCGGCGAGGTTCTTCTTGTTCTCCATCGTCGTGCCGTGGATCAGCAGGATGCCGGGCCGCGAGCGGAGGTCCTTCAACCACTCCAGCGGGCGCGGCGTCGTGGTGTAGAAGCGCTGCGGCTGGATCGCACGGCCGCGGCTCGGGTAGGTGAGGCGCGTCGACATGTCGATGTTGGTCATCGTCTCTTCGGCGGTGTTGCCCCACGCCGCCAACTCATCGCCCCAGCAGAAGTGACACTGCGGACCTCTGAGTCGATCCGACGACTCGGCACTGAACCCACGGATCAGGCTTCCGTTGATCAGCTCGATCTCGAACAACGAGTTGTTGACGCGCTTGATCATTGGCGCCGGGATCACGTTCAGCAGTCCCGACTTACCGCCGAACACGACGCCTCTCAAGTCGGTGTAGGTTGGCGCCACGACGTGACAGATGCAGCCGGGGTAGAGGCCTGCCTGCCGCCTGATCCATGAGGCGCCCATCTGTGTCTTGCCGAAGCCGCGGCCACTCTGCGCCAGCGCCAGCGACCAGCCGGTGAGCGGAAGAACCTGCTTCGGCCGCGCCTCATGCAGCCACTCGCGCTCGGCGTTGAGGAACGCAATCTCGTGGGCGTTCGCTGAAGCGAGTCGTCGAGCGATGTTGGTCATGATCCCGGCGTCTCGTAACTATCTCTCCAATCAGCGACACGAAAGCCGTAGCTTATCCCCGTGCGGTAATTAATCCCGTCGTCGTTGAAGTTCTCGGGGTCTCTGATGCGCGACCTGTAGATCGGCGGTTGGCGTGGGGCGGGAGACTGTGCGTAGTATGGGGAACCAGAGGAGAGCGCTGTCGCCTGCTCGACTATCCTACGCAGGGTAAGGAGCCTGCGGCTGGCGCGCGCGGCATCCTCAGCCTCCCGGCTGATCTTAGGCTTCACCCACTCCATCATCGCTTCGGTCTCGGCTTCGTCGCCCAGCTCGAACGCGCCCTCGGCCACGACCCGCAGCACTTCATTATCCCTCACGATAGATGGCGTGCGCGAAAACCCGGGCTCCTGAGAATAGATGCGTGGAGGCAGGGGCAACGCCCAGCGCACTAGGTCCAACAGCATGGTGTCGCGTACGTCCGTCGGGTTAATGTTTAGCGCAACCCAATCCCGCTGCGTAATCACTACCATGTCGCGGTAGACGAACGTCGCCTTCTCCCACGTCCCGTCGGCGCACAGAAGAGGCTCCGTGACTTCGATGGTTGTAACCCGGTTACTCAGAATGGGTTGCTGCTCTGGCATCACGCCCTCACGATGATGGTGCCCTCGACCATGCGAGGCACGAACACGAACCATGCGTAGTCGACGCTACCGCCGTGGCCTTTGTCGACAACGCCGGGGGGCAACATCTTCATGCGACCAGTGATGATGATCCGCTCAAGGTGGAGCAGCAAGTCCTTGCGCTTCTTCGCTGCAATCCAGTTGAGGCGCAGCAGCACACAGACGCAGCTCGACTGGCGTCTTGTGTTGCCAACCAGTGTCAGGGCAAATCGTACATGCTCGTCGCTCACGTTGTAATCCGGGTTCATGACTATCGTGTTGATACCGATTTCTCTGAACTCTATGGTCGTCGTCGTTATAAAATCAACCGGGGTTTCGATGCCTAAATACGACGACGCGCCGTGATGAAACAGGTCTCTGGCTAGAACATCAAAGCCATGGCGACGCAACGGGATGACGAGTCGTCCAAGGCCGGCGCTGGGTTCGAGGATCGGCCCCACGATGCGCTTGTGACTGAGCAACAGGTCGATGGCGTTCTCCGGCGACTCGTAGAGACCTGTGGGCTCGCGCGCGTCAGTCATCGCACCGAACGAGCCGGCCGCGCGACGCTCACGACGTCGCGTCGTCGTCCTTGTCGCGCTGGGCTCGCTCGAAGTCCTCCCTGATGCTGGGCTCGGCATGTCCGTTAGCACTCCCGTTTGCGTGGCCGTTGGAGCGCGGAGTATCTGCTCTCGTATCCTGTCGGTCAACCGGAGGAGCGCTGGGTGTGATGTCGACGATCTCTGCATCGACGACTCGACCCAGCTTCGCGTCGGTCAGGGCGCGCACGACCGCCTCGATCACGACGCCGGTCGTCTCACGATGCTTCGAGTCGTCGGGGTCCTCATCACCTTTCCTGAAGCCGACCTTCCCCTCGATGCGATCACTGATCGCGTTGAACGCCGCGACATCGCCGCGGATAGCCTTCCTCACCATCGCCTCGCCCATCGCGATGATCGCCGGGATCGAGCGGGTCTCGGAGGCCTCGGAGTTCTCGCCGGGGGCCTGCTCCTCGAACGACTCGGCACGTCGGTCGAGTTCTTCGACCGGCCGCATCATGGCCAGCCACAAGGCGATCTTGATAGGAGACCGCATCGCCGCCAGCTGCCGGTGATCCCGGGCCGCCAGTCGGAGCGCGTGATTGTCCTCTGGAGTGATGTCAGCCATGCCTCACCATACGCCGTTTGGGGTCAAAATTCGCCGTCGGGGCCAAAATTGAGCTGTCCGCCGCTCATGACGATATGACGACATGACGACCTTGAGTAGCCGGCGTCCTACGTTGGAATCGTGAGCGGGATTCGGCCCCTATGATGCATAAGGCTAAATATAATGTCATACTCGTCATACTCGTCATGAGTTCAACCCCGCCGGCATTTTACAGCATGACGATATGAAGGCGTCATTTTTCATGTCGTCACACACGTCACGAATTTTGCTCAATTTCTGATCAGATTAGGTCCCCGACCGTTTCGAAGTAGTACATTCTCGCATTGTTTGTGCGGTTTTTGACAAACTTGGCGCGGACCCTTTCCACCGCCGGCATCGGGAGAGTCGGCGGCAAAGACCCTCTGGCAGGCCCTGCGGGGCTCGCTGGGTGGCCTTCGACCACATCGAAGTACCTGTTGAGCCGCGCCCTGAACCACTGCCCCAGCCGCCGATTTCGCTGCGCTGGCGACGGCTGATCGTTGGTCCTGATAGGAAGCTCAAGCGGACCCCCATCGAAGTCGGCCTCGATCACCTCGGTACAGGTGAAGGGCGTCGCACCGAACACCCGCCACAGCGACCTCACGAAATCCAGCTCGGTCATCTCCCGGTCGCCCAACATCTCGAAGGCCTCGCCGGAGCGGTTATCGAGCCACCCGGATACGCCGCACGACTCAAGGATGCCGCCGACGATCCCTGTTGTGCTTTCGTAGCTGTCGAGCGTCTTGCCGCGCGGCATGCCGTGCTTCAGCCACCACGACACCATCGTCAGGAGCGCCTCGAC
>CALEMW010000085.1 GCA_937910695.1 uncultured bacterium | reverse complement strand
GGACGGAGAAGCATCCCAACGGTTTTGCCCGGAGAGCATGGCTAGGGAACTTGTTTCAAAGCTCTCTGTAAATGGAAGCCCCTGATATTCGCTGTAGCCCGCTGGGGGCTCGTTAGGGTCGAGACCATTGGCAACTTCCGCGCCGTCGCCCATACCATCAGAATCCGTGTCGCTGTTCGTCGGCGAAGTCCCGTACAGGTGTTCTTCTTTCCCGTCGGAAAGCCCGTCTGCGTCCGTGTCCGCATCGGCATTCCAAACGTCATAGAACCGAATCATATGGTTTGTGCTGTCCGTGTCGGTCCATTCTATCCAGTTGGTGGACATGTTGATATTTGTGGTTGCCAGGAGAACCCAGTCTTGCGCGAGAAGATTCGTGCACGCGAAGAATTCTAAACTGTCGGCAAACTCATCGGGATAGGCGACCGTCATGGTTATCAAACCGTCGTTGACTTCCATTTCGACGAACTGAATATTGGTGACGCTGCCGCCTTCATACGCCTTCATCATACCCCCGCCGCCGGGGGCCGGCAAAAGGGACAGATACAACACGTACTTGATCAGATCATCGTTTAGGATCAAGTCGTAACGGATAGCTATCCTGGACGGATCGTACATTTCTTCAAGCCATGAGACATCCTCTTTCGAGTAGGCGTCGGTGTAGATGTCGGGATGTCGTTCGAGCAACATAGCGCGCCAGTCATAATCATCGGGCGGGTCTGCGATGCCAATCTCATCACCCTTGATGTTCAGAAATATCCGTTCGCGTGTCTTCGGATCTTCCTTGACGATGACCGGGTAGACAACAGCCCCTCCGACGATTTCAACAGGAAGGAGTCCCTTCAGAAATTCTTCCGGAAAACCTTTGGGGTCAAAATATCTTGTGCCGCTGGTTTGTGTTAAGAGTTTCATCCCAGGGAGAACTAGTGGAAACCATTGCGTTTGAAGATCGTTGAAATTGTTCAGGAGATCAGCGTCACTCACGAACCCGTTCGCGACAAAATAATTGTACAAATCCTGGTTAAATGTCTTCTCTATGTCGATCTCTCCCGATCCATCGTCTTTGTATATGATCTCCGCAAGAACTACGGAACATATGGCCATAAGTAGAACCAGTGACAGTATGCGAACCCAACTTGTCGCTAAGCCCTTTTTCATCGGCTGTCCTCCTGACAGGATCAATATATCACATACAGCGCATGTTCACCTTTGCCCCTTCAAAACGAAAAGAGCGGCTACCAGCAAGTCTCGACTCGGCTTGAACGTTATCAACTGATTACCGTTGTCTCAAGGTACGCCGTTCTCATTGTTGACGGTTTTCGCTATGATGTCGTGTGATGTCGTGCAGCACAACTGTCTGGGAACATATCACAATCGTGTCCCTTCGGCAAGCGTGTGTGACACCGCTGATCTGGCCGGGGTAGATTGGTCGCCAGAAAAGGAGGCGACCGATGAGCAGAGAGAAGCAAGGGGTGCCGGCGGAGGTGGATCGTATACGGGAGCAGTTGCTGGAATGGCGAGGGAAACGCAGGCATGGCCAGCGCATTCCGGAAGAGCTGTGGGCAGCGGCGGTGGCCGCGGCGCGGCGGCACGGGTTGAACCGTGTGAGCCAGACGTTGAAGCTGGATTACTACCAGTTGAAGCGCCGGTGTGGACAGAAGGGGGAGGCGGCCAGCGAGGGGGTCTTTGTTGAGTTGGAATCCGCGAAAGCAGAGGGGGCGCGGTGCCTGGTCGAACTGGAGAAGGGCAACGGGGCGAAGCTGCGGGTGTGCGTGGATGACGCGGCGGCGGTGGACTGGTGTCGCGTGAAGGAAGCGTTTCTGGGGGCGTAGGGAAAGATGATCCAGATTACCCCTCAGATGCGCATTCTGGTGGCTGTGGAGCCGACGGACTTTCGTCGCGGGATTGATGGTCTTGGCGGAGTGTGCCGTCGGGTGTTGGAGGAGGACCCGTTCTCGGGCTGTGTGTTCGTATTCCGGAATCGGCGTGCCACGGCGGTGAAGCTCCTCATCTACGATGGCCAGGGGTTTTGGCTGGCACAAAAGCGCTTGAGCAAGGGCCGTTTCCGTTGGTGGCCCGCGGGAGATCGAACGTGCGAACTGCAGGCGCGCGATCTTCAGGTGGTGCTGTGGAACGGCGATCCGGGACGGGCGAAGATGGGTCCGTTGTGGCGCGCATTGGGCACTGGCGGGCGGGAGCAAAAAAGTTGAAGAAAAAGCGTGCGTTCAGTTTTCGTCCCTGCTACGTTTTGTTGCATGCAAGAGGAGATTGTCTACCGCGGCCGCACGATCGGCAGCGAACAGATCAGGTTCATTAGCGATCTAATCGCCGAGCATCCGCAAGCCAGCCGATACCGACTATCCAAGCTGTTGTGTGAAGCGTGGGATTGGCGTTACGCCAACAGCGCGCTGTGCGACGCGCCTTGCCGCGGACTCATGCTGTTCCTGCATCGGGGCGGACATGTTCGATTGCCTCCCGCGAAGAACACCGCGCGGAAACATCCCGGCAAGCGTCGCAAACCGGCCACGGATATCCTGTTGGACCAGAGTCCGATCAGCGAAGCGTTGCAGACATTGCGGCCCTTGCAGATCCGGCAAGTGCGGCGCACGAGTTGGGAAGATCTCTTCGGCGGGCTGATCGAGCGGGATCACTACCTGGGCTTCAGGCATGTGGTGGGCGAGCATCTGAAGTACATGGTGTTTTGGCGGGATCGGCCGGTGGCCTGCCTGGCGTGGAGTTCGCCGCCGTGGCACATGGGGCCGCGGGATCGGTTCATCGGTTGGAATCCGAAGGTACGGCGTAAGAACCTGCGCCTGATCGCCTACAACACGCGTTTCTTGATCCTGCCTTGGGTGCGGGTCAAGCATCTTGCCAGCCATATTCTCGGCCAGATGGCCCGACGAATCAGCGCGGATTGGGAAGCTCTGTACGGCCATCCGGTTTACTACCTGGAGACGTTCGTAGACCGAGAACGTTTCGCGGGCACGTGCTATCGGGCGGCGAACTGGGTGTACTTGGGTCAGACCACCGGCCGGGGAATCAAAGATAAGAAGCACCAGGTGACGCGTTCGCTGAAAGATGTGCTGGGCTATCCGTTGCGGCGGGATTTTCGGCGTCGGCTTTGCGAGGTGGCGGTATGAAAGCATGGCGTCGCGTATCGCTCGACGAGGAGAAACTCAATGGGCTGAGGAAGCGGGTGGAAGAGAAACGTCTGGAGCCGGGGGATTACGAACTGGTTGGGCAGGCGATAAGAGAGACAAAGCGTCTGTGGTGGCGGTGTTGGTGGATGGGGCATGTCGAAGCGATGCTGCGGCGGATGCTGGCGGTGAAGAATTGGCTGCGACGCTGTCGGGGCAAGCCGCCGCTTGTGCCCGAAGAATGGGACCAGGATGAGTGATCAGATTCCATGCGTGGAATTGGATGTCGAAGGTCTCCTCGCGCTGGGCGAGCGAGCCGAAGGCCACAGCCTCCAGGAGAGCGACTATGCCAAGATCAAGAGTCTGGTCGACACGGTAGTCCTTCAATACTGGGCAATGCAAGGCCGTGACATCTCGATGAAACGAGTGTTACGGATGATGTTCGGCGCCTGCACGGAGAAGACACGCAACCTTCTGAAGCGCACAGGCAAGAAGAAGGGGCGGGAAGCCAGGAAGAAGGGCAAGCGAAAGGGACACGGTCGACGCCCATCCTCAGCCTACTGGGGGGCGGATCGCGAACAAGTCGCTCATCCGGAGTTGAAGGCCGGAGACCGCTGTCCTGAATGCAGCCAATCCAATCTGTATGCTCCGGCGCGCCAGTCGCAGATCATTCGCCTGGTGGCTCAGCCTCTTGTGGCCGCCACCGTTTTTGAACTGGAAACGCTGCGTTGCGCCGGCTGCGGTAAGGTGTTCGGCGCCCAGCCGCCGGCCGAGGCCGGGGAAGAGAAGTACGATCCCAACGTCGGTCCGGGGCTGGCGGTTCAACGCTATGGCTACGGCATGGCCATGAACCGAATCGAGCAGATGCAGGATGACTGCGGCATTCCTCTGCCGGCCGGCACACAGTGGGAACTGATCCGTGACACCTACAGGGAAATTTACCCCGTGTGGCCGGAACTGCTTCACCAGGCGGCTCAAGCCGACCTGTTCCACAACGATGACACCGTCACAAAGATTCTGGCCGTGGAAAAGCAGATCAGGGAGGAGGCAGAAGAAGACAACACAGGAGGAAAGCGTCGTACCGGGGTGTTTACTACCGGCATCGTTGCACAACGTAGCGATGTGACCATCGCTGTTTTCTTCAGCGGTCGCCGCCACGCCGGTGAGAATCTGCAAGAACTGCTCGACAAACGAGGTGAGAACCTGCGGATCCCTATCCAGATGTCCGACGGTCTCAACCGCAATGTTCCCGCCACCAGCAAAACACATCAGGCCAACTGCAACAGCCATGCTCGGCGTGAGTTCGTTGATTTGGTCGAGCACTTCCCGGAGGAAAGCGCTCATGTCCTGGAAGTGTTCGGCGAACTGTACAAGAACGACGCACAGACCAAGGAGATGGATGCTGAGCAACGGTTGCGCTTTCACCAGCAGCACAGCAACAAGTTGATGGCGGGATTCAGGAAATGGCTGGAAGGCAAGATGCAGGGCCGGCAGGTCGAGCCCAACAGTTCGCTGGGCAAAGCGATCAACTACATCCTCAAACGCTGGAAGAAACTCACGCTATTCCTCCTCAAGCCAGGCGTCCCGATCGACAACAACGTCGCGGAAAGAATCCTGAAGACGGCCATCCGGCATCGTAACAACTCTCTGTTCTACAACACCCTCAACGGCGCGCACATCGGCGATATGTTTATGAGCCTGATCCTCACCTGCCGGTTCTGCGGGGTGGCCCCGTTCGCCTACCTCGTCACGTTGCGACAGTACGCCAAACATCTCGCTGAAGACCCGTCTGCCTGGATGCCGTGGAACTACCAATCCACGCTGGAGACCATCGCCGGCGGCTGACTCGCCCGGCGCTCACGCCGTCAATCGGCGCGGCCGCCGGGCACTCCCCCCGTTCTCCCTCTGCTTCTTTCCTTCACGCATCGTGCCGGCCCCGGGCCGGAAACCCGCCCGAAAACGAGAAAACAAGGGCTGCACACGCTTGCCGAAGGGACACGCTTCACTGAGGCTAAAGGACCACCTCGTCGCTGCATCTCAGTATACGACCCGATTCCCCAGGTGATGCGTCCCCAACACCGGGGCCTCAATCAATCTAGGAGGCACGGCGAGGTGGGCGAATGAGAAATGTCATCGCGCCGGCAATAACAAGCAGGACAATCGACGTCTTGAACGCAAAGGCATAACTGGAAGTACGGTCAAAGACGTAGCCGGCATACTGGCTCAACAGAAATCCACCGACTCCCCACGCGGTGAAGACAAGACCGT
>CALEMW010000084.1 GCA_937910695.1 uncultured bacterium | reverse complement strand
CGAGGATGAGAAGCAGGCTGCCCAGGCGGGCTTGATGACAAAGCAGCTCACTCACGGCATGCGCGTGATCTGGCTCGGCCAGATCGACGGACCTACGGGTGACATGAATCGACGACAAGGCGCGCTCTACGCCCGCACCGGGATCAACAGCATCTTTACCTGGCCCGTGAGGTACGGCGTGTACGTCCTGAACGGTGACGGCGTGCCCGCAGATAGCTGGTATGACTACGACACCGGCTGGACCTTCCTGTATCAGCCTGGGGACGAGGTTTACAGTAGCGACCCGTACACCTACGGAAGCCGTCCCCGCCAACGCCGAGTGCGGTTCACCACCACGGCGAGAGAAGTCCTCCCGGTGGACCTGTGTAGCTGGCGCGTGCTCGAGCACCTGCTGAACGACCGCAGCCAGCGCCACATCTACGCCGATTTCATGGGCGCGGTGTTCGGCTGGTGGAAAAACATGAAGGCCGAAGAACAGCGCGAGCTGCCGTTCGTTGAGCTGGCGATCCGCCAAGCCGGGCTCGAGGTCACGGACTGGAACGTGGCCTGGGGCCATCGCCTGGTTCGGTGGTGGAAGATGAAGACCAAGCAGCATCGCGACCTGAGCACAGACGAGTCGAAGGCTCTGCGAATGATCGTCAAGGCGTTAGGGAAGATCGAAGATCACCTGGACGACCCCGAAGTCACCGTACTCAGGGCCATGAGGGGCAGGGATCGGTATTGACTCGGTATCCGTAGTGCCATAAGTGGTATCCATGTGTTTTTCATCTTGCAAGTGAGGCCGACCGCAGGCCACAACGGAGACACCGATGCTTGACCTCGACACCGTGCATGATGACCTACGCCAGCCCGACCCCAAGCTGATCTGGTTCCGATGGACCGTTCCCGACGACATCGTCGGGCCCGAGCACAACCACCACGACTGGCCCGACGAATGGATCGTCGTGAAGAACGACAAGGCCGCCCAGGGCTGCGTGATCTGGAGCCGAGTGGGCGAGCGGTACTTCGCCAACACCGGATGCCGGGGCCTGGTGGCCCACCTGATCCGTGAGAACGAGCGGCTCGAGGCCCAGGCCGAACAGATGGTCGACGAGGTGACTGCGGCGTTCCACCCGACGCTCGACGGCTTCCCTCCGATGTTCGACAACCCCGAGCTGAAGGCGAACGAGCTGGAGCGCCAGATCCCCAAGGTGAAGCTGCCTGGGAGCCTCCGTGAGTCCCTGGCCGACCTGGAGCACCGCCAGTGGGCGCACTGGACCGACCACATGCTGAAGGAGCTGGCTCCGCTGATCGCCGGCCAGGTGGACACGGTCGAGTACGATCAAGCAGATCGAACCATGAGTCGCTGGCTGCGCCAGATCGCCACCGACTACGAGCGGCTCACCGAGGCCGAGAAGGACAGCGACCGTGAGTGGGCCAACAAGGTGCTCGAGCTGGTGGGCCAGGCCGAGGGGAGCGCCTGGGCGGACTTGGCCACCATCGAAATGGTGCTGAAGCGCCAACCGGACGCCCCGGTCGAAGACGGCGAGCTGTCTCAGCGAATCCACGCCGAACTGTCTCGGCTGGACGCCTGCATCCAAACCTGCCATCACCACCTGGATCAGTGGAGCAAGGGGGACCGCTCCATGCCCCTCTCCGAGCGCGTGCTGCTGGCCTGCTCCGGGGACACCACCGAGGGCTGGGAGGCCGAGGCCGAGAACCACGCCGCCTTCCTGCGCGCCGAGAACCGGGGTGGTGGCATGGTGGTCTGCGCCGACTGCGGCTGCATGATGGCCTGGAGCGGCACCGCCGAAGCCACGCCTCCCGAGCTGTGCCCCCGCTGCGCTGACAAGCGCAAGATCGCCAAGCTCGAGGCCGACCTGGAGGCCGCGTTCGTCGCCGGGCTCCGAGAAGGCCAGACCTACCAGATTCGGTTCAACATCACCAACGAGATCGCACACCGGGATTTCCAGAACTATCTCGAGTCGTTGAAGCCATCGAGCTGACATGATATTGGATAGTCCTTACCGACCACAAGGATGAATGATCATGCCGACCAGAAAAGATGGAATCCCTCTCGAACAACGATATCCAGGTGGTATTCCCACAAACGATCCTTTTGAAGGAATCGAACAACAGTCGTTGGAAGAATATTTTGGACGTGCAATCTATCGTGGTGAAGACCAATCAGGGGGAGGCATTCCTGACCCTGAATTGATCGAATCTCTCCACGCTACGTCTGCCGATCTCGAGGTGAAGGACACCAAGATCGCAGCTCTGAAAGAGCGCGCTCAGGCAGAAGCCGAAGAACTCCGCAGCGGGATCGAGGCCGTCCTCGAGAACGTGACATGGCATCGTGAAGGATCGTTCCACCAGGAGGGCCTGGAAACCATGGAGCGGGAGCTGCGCTCCCTGCTGGACCGGGTGGACGCATGGCAGAGCATCGAGGT
>CALEMW010000083.1 GCA_937910695.1 uncultured bacterium | reverse complement strand
TTGGTCTCGTTGTTGCGTTCGTGGTCCACCGGCATCGGCCGGTCCGTCGGCGCCAGGCCCCACAGCGCGAGGTCCCGTATCAGGAGCAGCGTGCGGAACTCATGGCGCGTCAGCGGGGCGTGGGTGCCCTTGCGGTCGAGGTCCATGGCCAGCGCCGCGGACTCGCGGAGGATGGCGTCCAGCGCCACGTCTTTGAGGTTGTAGCGGGCGTACATCCGCTTGATCGCGGACTCGGAGCGGAGCAGCGCGGACTCGGTCGCTTTCGGTGATGCCATGTCAGTCTCCAGGTAGTCGGCCAGTGTTCGCCCGTGGATCGGGCAGTCGTCCAGGTCCATCCAGTGCTCGGAGGCGCTCACGTCGAGCCCCCCTCCCAGATACACACCGCGGTCACGTGCCACGCTCCGTCCGTGTGCCCCGGCAACAGGTCCACGCACGCCTGCTCGATGGCCCCGTACAGCGGGAGCCCTCCGACCAGCGTGTATCCGTAGTCGTCCACCACGTCGATCGTCACGTCGTCGGGCTCATCGAGTCGCAGGCCCTCCAACTCGCCCACTGTGATGGGCGTGTCCTGTGGCCACTCCAGGACGATCCGCCCGCTTCCGGCACTCCAGGTACAGGCGTAGAGCCCGCGTTCCGTCTGGACGCCGCAGGGGCCGTCGTAGGTGACGTCTCCAGCGTCGTGGTGCAGGTCGAAGGCGTCGGCTGGGATTTGCTCGTAGGCTTCGTCTGCGAACAGCTCGCGGATCTGCCTGAGGTCGTCGGGGGTGATCATGGTCTAGCCCTCCAGTGCGTCGGCGATGGCCAGGTCCAGCGCGTTGTAGACGTCCTCGGGCAGGTCCGCGGTCATGTTCTCGATCCGCTGGCTGTCGTCGTTCCACGTGCCGGAGCCGACGCGAGACAGAGCCCACCTTCCGACGCTGCTCACTTCGATGGTCCAGAGGTCGTAGTCGCGCATCCCCTGGATGTCGATGACGTAGGCGGTGCCGTCGATCTCGGTGGTCGTGGTGATCTGGGTTCGGGTGTTCATGGTGTCTCTCCTACTGGCAATCGTGACAGGGGTTGGTGGGCGTGCACTTGCGGCCCGTGACGGGGCAGGGGTAGCCGCAGCACTCCTGGCTCACGACTCGGTACTGCGGGCGGCTGGGCCGGGACTCGGTGGCGACGATGGAGACGCCTTCGCCGGTCCAGACGACCTGAGAGACGGTCGCCGTCCAGCTCTTGCCGGCGCGGGTCGTGATGGTGACGGTGTCGCCGTTGCGAACCTGGCCCTGGACTCGCGCTCCCCAGGAACCGTTGCGGAGCTTGGCGGGGGTGGCTGTGATGGTGTCGGTGCTGGTCATGTCGTCGTCTCCGTGGTTGGTGAGGAAAGAATACAACGGGGCCGTGGCGAAGTCCATAGTCTTTTTTCGCAATCGTGAAAATAATTCGAGACGGGCGAGACGTACAGCGTTCGCGGAATTCCGGTTGACGGGGCGGGAGCTGGGGGGATACGATTGGTGCCGATGGACTACCACGGGCAATCACATGATCAAGGACAACCGCCCTCAACAGGGTGATCGAGCATTCCCCGCGCCGGCTGTCGGCATGTCGTCCCGTGGTAGGCCCTCATCCACGGTCGGCGCGGGGATTTCTTTGGAGGACCCGATGACCCCCTCACAGCGGATCGGCAGGTGGCTTACCTCTACGGGGCGGTGGGTGCCGGGGATGCGGCTCGTCGATCCGAGCGATGGCGAGCGGTATGTGGTGTTGGCTGTCGAGTCACCTGGGTGGCACGTGTACTCCCTGGACGACGGCAGGGTGCGTTCGTACACCTTCGGCAGCTTGCGGATCGACATGGACGCAGGCCCCACCCGCGGCGCACTCGAGGACATCCTGCTGGAGGCGTGGCCCTTCGCAGTCGTGTTCTACCTCGAGGGCCGCGAGCCAGCTCGCTCCTACGCGGTCCAGGAGTACCACACGATCGACGCGCTGAACCCGGGCCACGATGTGCGCGGTGTGTCCAGGGGCGCCGCCGTCGCCGCCGCGCTCATCGTCGCTCACGAGATCCCGGAGTACAGATGAACAGCGGCAGCCGTCGTGTTGGGCAGCACCCACACGCGATGCCGAACCCGGCCCTGTCACGCGTGCGGGCGTATCCCGTGACTCGTGGTGAGACAGCAGGGCCCCACGGCTCCCGGTCGGCATGGTGTCGGCCGGGGGCTAGGAGGTGACGGAGATGACCCACCGACACGACATCATCCGCGCGGCTGACGATTACGCCGCGGCATTCGCGAAGAACCCGTGCGCCGACGCTTGCACAGATGCTCGGACGCGCGTTGTGCAGGCCGTGGGGCTAATGGAGGCCGAGGTCCGGGGGGAGCGGGGGGAGCGGGATCGGCTGGCGTCGTTGATCGGCGTACTAGGCCGACACCTCAGTTCCGCAATCGCCTTCGGGATCGGGTGCCGCGGCGGCTCCGCGCTATACAAGCGGGGCGGGCAGCCGAAGCCGGGCGACCTCGTGCTACTGACGGGCACCATCGAGGGTGACCACCGGGCCGTCGGGTGGCTGCGCGAGATTGTGCCCAGTGAAAACAAGTACCGCGTCGTATACGTGGTCGAGCACCTACAGGGCGACGTGGTGCAGTGGTCGAACGTCATGGTCAAGGCGATCCCCGCTGGTGACGTGTTCGGCGATCTCCTGCACGACGTGGACGCTGTGTTTCAGCCGAAAGGAGGCCCCCATGCCTGACCTGACACGCGAGGAGGTCGAGGGGATGCTGGCGCTTCGTGAGAAGCTCCCGCCGGGCCCGGTCACTATCGACCGAGAGGACTTGGATAGCGGCTACATTCGTCACAACTTGACAGTGTGGGACGGTAGCACGTCTGACGCCGAGATCGTCGGCCGCAACGACATCACGATCGGCGGGGACGACCTTGACCAAAATCCGATCCCGATGCTCCGATTCGTTGTGGTTTCGCTCGACGACCTCCCCCGCCTCTCCCGCAGTTGGCTGGAGATGGAGGCGCGGTGTGAGCGTCTGCGGGAGCTGGTGCGGGCGCTGAGAGATTGGGGCCCGGCCGACAGGTTCCGAGACGAACTGGCCGACTGCATTCGCGCCGGCGACCTGGAGGAGTGATGGCCGTCTCCAAATGCGTCACCCACGACCTGCCGATCACCGACGACGGCTGCCCGGAGTGCTCGCGGCTCGTGGACGAGGCGATCGCGTCGGCACCGCGGCACCGGACGATCCCGGTTGGGCCGGCGGCGCAGGCTGAGGTGGAGAGGTTGCGCGACGAGAACCGCCAGCTCCGCATCGAGCGCGACAACGCCCGCGAGATGGAGGACGTCCACGGCGACAACTGGGAGGCGGCGACGGCTGAGGTGGAGCGGTTGCGGGGGCTGGTCAACGCCGTGGTCGGCGTCGTGTGTCCGTGGTGCAAGTGGAACATCTACGGAGACGGTCCCCACGCCCCCGACTGCGAAGCCGCGAGCCTCATGGGCTGGGAGAGGAGTGAGCGATGAGCCTGCGATACCCATGGGATGCGCTGAGGGGCGCTGAGGATGAGATTTACCGACTCCGCGTTGAGCTGGCCGACGAGCGCAAGGCCCACGAAGTGACGAGGGGGGAGGTGGAGAGGCTGCGGGATGCGCTCCGCGAAGTCGTTGATGCTCACGAGAAACTAGACGGCATGGCGCGGGCTGGTATGGGGACGATGGGCGCCCACCGCGTAGACAAGGCGATGGACATGACCCGCGCCGCCCTGGCCCCCGCCCATGCCTGACACCGCCGGCCCCGTGATCCTGGTGATCGCCGTGGTCGCCGTGGCCCTGCTGTGCGGGCTGGGGTGGGGGGAGTGATGCAGATCCGCGGGCGCCGTCTCAACACCTGGCACGTCGAGCGGCTACTGGCCATCGACGCGGGCGAGACGAAGCAGACGGGGCGTAACGGCGACTTCGAGTTGCGGTGGATGGGCCTGACTCGCATCCACAAGGGCAAGCTGTGGCACGACGAGCTCACCCACGAGGGGCGGATCGTCGTCGCCGAGATCAAGGCCGAGAGAGACGCCGCCGTGCGGCAGAGGGATTTGTTCGATGGAAAGTGAAGGATGGATCTTCGTCGTTGCATTCGTTGTCGGGCTTATGGCCGGTGGGCTTGGTGTTGGCGTTCCGCTGAACACGCAGGAACGCACACGAGGTTGTGACGCCATGTGCGAGGAGAGGCTGCACAGATACGAGGACGGGACCTGCTACTGCGCAGAGACCGCCGACACGTGGCAGGAGTGCACGTGGGACGGCGGGTGTCCGCGCGAGGCCACCCCCTAGCCCCCCAGGCACCCCAGGATCGCCCCCACCGCGTAGGCTACGGCGCCGGCACCTGATGCGACGGCGAATCCTCTGACGACGGCTGCAGCTGGCGCAAGTCCACGCCGGCATAGATCAGCAGCGCCACTAGCAGGCAAGCCGCGAGGATACCACCTACGAGCCATGGCAGCATGGAGCGCCTCGGGTCGGGACCGTGGAGACGCTGGGCCCACTTGTCCCACGTCCACGGGGCTCCAGTTGGGGGCGGGTATCCGGTCGCTGGAGGTGGCGCGGACTCCAGCCTCGTATCCGGCGATGGAGACTGCTCTACAGGCGTCGAGGCCGAGATCGCCATGGATTCCAGCGCGGATTGTGTCGCTTGGGTAGACGCCGCAAGCTCCGTCTCCATCGAGTCCACCGCCACCGTCAACGCCTTCATGTCCACCTCGAGCCTGGCGAATGCTTGCGTGCACTGCTCGAGCGCTCTGTACGTTTTCCCCAAGTATCGGACTGCCTCCCGCCGGTCGTCCTCGGCCCTCTCCGCCCTGACGCTCGCCAGCGCCTCCGCCTGTCGTATCTGCTCCGAGATCGCGTCGCTGTCGATCGAGTCCGCGAATGGATGCAGATTGTCCCGCTCGTCTCGCATTGATCGCCTCCAGGCGCCGCGTCACCTCCTCGACTCTGGCCGCGTAGTAGGGGAACGCCTCGGTGAGGTCCATCTCGGGGGGATCGGGCGCGTCGTACTGCCGTGCCCAATCAGGCATTGTCGGAGCCGCTCAACGCCGGGTATCGCTTGCGCAGCAGGATGTACGCCAGGTCCGAGACGAGAGCCGCTGTCAGCCCCAGACACAGGCGCTCGACGAAGAGGTCGCCGTCCACCTGGGTAGGCATCCACCCGGCCGGGATGGCAGCCAGCGCGCCGAGCAGGTAGGCCGTGCATCGGTAGACGAACCGGCGGAACTCTGTGCTGCGCAGCTTGCCGAACGCTCCGAAGCCGAGCTTGACGATCTGGACCGAGAAGCCGATGGCGACGGCGGTAACAGCCACGGGGTAGTACCCGAGTACGGTGATGAGTTGTTCCACGGTGCCTCCGCGCCTGTGCGCCCGTGTGGGCGCGTCCTGGGCCCTAGGCTACCACGTACCCGCGCGATGGGCGAGATCAAGCGTTGAGGGGGGCTGGGCTATCCTGCGTGCAGCGTGAACGGCTGGCACAACCCAACGGCGTCGGCCCACGCGTCGAGCTGCTTCCACTTCGGCGAGGCGATCCCCCGCTCCCAGCTGCCGACGGTGGACGTGCCGACGTCGAGGATGCGCGCGAGATCGACCTGCAGCATGCGGGGCCGGTGGGACTTGCGGGCGGTGATGAGGGCCTTGCGGATGGTTGTTGATAGGGTCATGCGTCCTCCGTATCGTGCCCGGGGCACCCGCCGCCGCTGTAGTCGAATCCCTCGCACGGCGAGCCCATCGGTAGCACCTTGTGGCCCTTCTCCAGTTCGTCGTACATGGCCTCGATGGCCTCGTCTCGTGTCATCGTTCGGCCGTCCGGGTGCGAGAACCCGTGGGCCATGTGAGCCCGGCTCCTCGTCAGGTTGCGGATCGCGCCTCTGACGTTGACGCACATGTGGATCGTCTTGCCCTTCATCCTATGCCTCCCGTTCGTGTGCCCCCTCGGGGGC
>CALEMW010000082.1 GCA_937910695.1 uncultured bacterium | reverse complement strand
TTCTTCCCCTTCATGCGCCGGTGGTAGTAGTCGTTTTTGACCAGGGGATACATGTCCACCATGCTGCGCGCGCCTTCATGCTGCGCTTCGTTGCCGGTGCCGTTGGTGATCGTGTCGATCCAGGCCGCGTAGTCCTTGCCGTCCATGTCTGTCGGTAGCGCGGGTGACCCGTCGAGCAGCTGCCGCCGCAGGCTGCGGAGCACCGTGTTCTCGTGGGGGGAGTAGCGCAGGATCGTGCCGCCGTCTTCGCCGAGCACAGCCCGCAGTTCCCGCAGGAATTCATACGAAGGAAAAGCGCCCGGCTCCCGCGCGATGTACTCGTGATGGGTGATCGTGCCGTCCGGCTGCAGATGATGACAGGAGAACTGGAAGGCGAGGGTCTGATAGGGACGGGTGCCGGCGTGGAAGGGGATGGCCGGGGCGATGGTCTCGAAGTCGAGGAAGTGCAGGGGGCGCTCCCATTTTGCGAGGGTCGGCCCGACGGTGTCGCTGATCCACTCGGGGCGCTCCCCGTCGAGTGTCAGGGCGACCTGGGTTTGCTGCATGGCGTCGAGGTCGGCGTCGGGCACGTCGGCCATGCGCCAGATCCCGTTGTTGATCTGGGAGTCCGTCTTGCGGAAGTTCCAGATCTGGGTGATGTCCGGGACGTCGGGCTGGTAGGCGTCGCCGAAGGTCTCGGCCCAGCACTGGTCGAGGCCACTCTTCAGGCCGCGGGCCAGGGCCGCGGCGTCGGCGCGATAACGGCAGGTCTTGCAGCGGGTTCCGACCATGGCGGGGCCGGGGGCGCCTGTCCGGCGCAGGCCGGCGAGGCGCTCGGCGCGGTCGGCCATCGGCGCGCTGTCTTCGAGGTCCCACTTCTTGGCGTCGCGCGCCGTGCCCTTGATGATTCCCTCGACGATGTCGTCGACTTCGACGTTGCGCAGGATCGACCGTCCCAGGTCGCGGGCGCGGGCGGCGTCGGTCAGGTGGACGGCGACGCGGTTGCGCCCGTCGCGCACAATGCGGAAGAGTTGATGGAGGCCCTCGACGTCCGCCACGGCCTGCTTGTCGATCATCATCAGGCTCGGGGTGACCCGCCACTCGGGATGGGCCTGGCGCAGGACCCAGGTCTGGTAGGCGACGTCGTCGAGGTAGGGGGCCCACTTCTTGACCACAAAACCATTCTTGTCGACGAAGCTGGTGGTCCGGTCGCAGGATTTCGCTTTGACCTCGATGAGCCGCACGTCGTTGCCTGTCTTCTCCAGCACGTCGATGCGGATGAAGTGATCGCCCCACCGGATCGCCGGTTCGTAGATCACGACGTTCTCGGCCGCGAGCAGCGCTTCGCTTTCCGCGACGGCCTGCTCATAGGCGAGCGTTTCCACCAACGTGCCGCCGCCGACGGTGAGCTGCGCCAGGGCGCCGACCTGGTGGCCGCCTTCGGCGAGGGCTTCGAGGAACGGGTCCTCCTGCATCTGGTCGGCGTAAATGTCGGGATGCATCTCATAGTAGAGCTTGCGCGGGCATTCGGTGCCGAGCTTGAAGCGGGACTTGGTCAGGCGGCGGGGGGAACGGGGCATGACGGCTCATTTCATCGCAGACGTGGTGTTGCATATGTCGGCATTATAACACATTACAATACAGTAGATTACGAGAGTTTCGCGTGGTTTCCGGGGGCGGGCCTCCGGGTTGAGCAACTGTCTCACGAAGTCCTCCAGGTGCTCGTAATGGGTTCCCCGCCAGTACACGCACCGCCGCTCCTTCTGCGCCACCTCGGCGATATTCTGGTCTTCCCGATCATTCCGATACAGCGTATCGAACCCCAGCAGCCGCAGTCGCCCCGCAGCAGATGGCCGGAGCCCACCGACACCCCGTCCACAAGGACGAAGTCCACTTCCACGTGCGGTACGCCCTGGGCCTCGATCGCGTTCTTTACCGAAGGCATGCCGGTATACCGATACACTGCGTCGCGTTTGCGGTGTGCGCGGGGCAGGAAATCGTTCAATTCCTCGTAGAAACGGAAGGTCGTCGTGCGGGTGGTCATGGCGTCATGGGATGGTCCTCCCACCGGGACGTGGCTCAGCGTCGCTCTCGCGGCCTCGTCACCGTACCGTATTCCTGCTGCAGTTGCATGAGGGTCGCCTGCATGGCGACGAGCGTCTCCTGAGAGGCGGGATCCATCGCCAGATTCCGCAGCTCATCGGGGTCGGACTCCAGGTCGAACAACTCCAGCGAGATGGTCACCGGCTCGTATTCGCCCCGAGCTGCCCGGCAGACCAACTCGATCGAGCCGGCGTCGGTTGCGGGGATGGCGTTAGGGAAGACCAGGTCCATCCACGGGCGGCTGAACAGGACAAAGCCGCGTTTCTGCGACTCAGGGCGCAGGGCCGGCAGCGGTGTTGGGTCACGGTAGGTACGCCGGTCGTGTTCGGCAAGGTAGCTGGCCAGGTCGGTATTCTCCAGCCTCGGTTCCAGCGTCACGAAGGCCGACACTTCGGGGGGCTTCCGGTCATGCTCGACCGGCACGAAACTGAGGTAATCCAGGTAGACACTCTCTCCGACGGCGTGCAGTTCTATGGTACGGCCGTCCATCGCCACGTTGGCAGCCCAGAGCATGTCATAGTTGACGTGGACCGGGTCGTGGGGCTTGAGGCGGACGGTCGCGTACTCCTTCATGGTATCGGTTCTGATCTGGAGTTGACTCTTCTGACTGGCGGCGCGCATGCCGATGTAGAGGTCGTAGCGTCCTTTCAGTCCTGGGTCATAGATCAGGTCGGGCCACTCGCCGCCGTCACCCAGATGCAGGACGTCGTCAGCCACGGCCATAAACGTCGCCTTCGTCCGCAGGTACCAGGTGTTTGTCCGGGATGACGTCTGCACGGCTCCCGGCGGCTGCATCTTCATGAAATCGTGGAAGATGACGGCGTTCGGGTTCTGCAGGCTGGTGGCCACCTCGGGCGCCGGGCGCGGTTTCACCGGTTCCGTGATTTTCCGTTTCGGTTTGGGGGCGGCTGCCGGGCGGATTGGTGTCTCACCCAGTGCCGCCAGTTCCGTACCGTCCAAAGCACGATCGAAAATGCGGACCACATAGAGGCTGCCGGCAAAAGCGGCTCCCGGGGCCCCGCCGAACATCAAGGGTGCGGCTGAGGTCCGGACGCGGCCGGTGCACGGATAGGTCTTGGCCAACGTCGCGCCCAGGTAAACTGCCAGGGCCTTGCCGTCGTAAACGACGGCGACCGTGCAGTCACGGTTCGGAAACGCTCGGGCCGGGATGACGAATTCCGCGGGTGATGTGCCTGACAGACGAACGAGGACCGTCCCCTCGCGGTTGACGAAAATGCCGTAGTCCGGGTTGGTGGCCGTTCCCTTGCAGAGGACGGGAACAGTGGGGGTCTTCATGCCGTCCGGGTCAAAGGCGAATTGGGTGATCAGTGTGAATGCCTCCTGCAGACGGAACGCCGTCGCGGACGTGATCTCGACCCGGGCGTCTCTTTCTCCGAGGAAACGCAGGTAGAATCCCCGGAAGTCCTCGTGGGCATCACCGCCTCCCACCGCCTGCGGGCGTCCGGGAGGCGCCTTGGCAT